>JAJRBP010000011.1 GCA_028679405.1 Methanoregulaceae archaeon
CCCGAGGTTCCTGGCGGCTGCAATGAAACGGCGGGCCTCCCCGCCCCCGCCGACAACCACGAAGAGCCGGTGGGAGGCAGCGATCTTCGTGAGCACGGGGACATAGCCCCCGATACGGTTCTCCTCGAGCGACGGGATAAGGACCGAACCGCCGAGAGAAAGGACAAGGGTCTTTTTCATAGTTGTGACAAAGATCGGAGCCGGATACTATTAAACCAGACGGGTGAGGCGCCGTTCCCGCCTCCCGGACAACACCGTCATATAAATCCCTGGAAGAAGAGAACCTACCTCATGCTCTGCTGTCCGGCCTGCAGGAGTACGGATATTTTCTGGGTAACGGGAGGGAACCTTGGACAGGTGTACCAGTGCAAGGCGTGCGGGTACCGCGGGTCCTTCGTGCTCGAGATCGATCCTGAAGGATCGGAAAATGACGATACCCGGGCTTCCCCCTCAGGCGGGGACCGGGGACCGTAACCCTCAATACCCGATCCGCCCATGGAGGTCTAGTGAAACCGATGCACGAGGCCCACCAGTACGCTCCCCTTGAGAACTCCGCGGTGAAATGCTCGCTCTGCAACCACAGGTGCACCATCCAGGAAGGAAAGCGCGGGGTGTGCGGCGTCCGGGAGAACGTCGGGGGAAAACTCTGCGCGACCACCTTCGGAAAAGTCAGCGCCGAGGCGGTCGACCCGGTAGAGAAGAAGCCTCTCTATCATTTTCTCCCCGGGACCACCTCGTACTCGCTCGGGAGCGTCGGTTGCAACTTCCACTGCGAGCACTGCCAGAACTGGCACATTTCCAGGGGATCGCACGAGATTACCGGCCTGTCGGACATCTCACCCGGTGAGGGAGCGGCCCGTGCGAAGGCAGCGGGGTGCGCGAGCATCTCGTGGACGTATAACGAGCCGACCATCTGGCACGAGTACCCGCTCGAGATGGGCAGTATCGCCCGGAAAAACGGTCTGGGCACCATTTACGTGACGAACGGGTATATCACCGAGGAAGCGCTCAGGGAGCTTGCCCCGGTGCTGAACGCGTTCCGGGTCGACCTCAAGTCATTCTCGGAGGAGTTCTACAAGTCCGTCTGCGGCGCCCGCCTGCAGCCGGTCCTCGATGCGACGGCGCTCGCCAGGGAACTGGGGATGCATGTCGAGACGGTCACTCTCGTCATCCCCGGCCTCAACGATTCGGACGAGGAGGTCGGTTCGCTCATCAGGTGGGTCGTGGAGAACCTCGGTCCGGACACCCCGATGCACTTCACGAGGTTCCACCCGGATTACAGGATGCAGGACAGGCCAGCCACTCCTGTCGCAAAACTCGAGAAGATCTACGAGCGTGCGCGGGCACTCGGGGTAAAGTATCCTTACCTTGGAAATGTCTTTTCCCACCGGTACGAACATACGTACTGTCCTGCCTGCGGCGCTCTCCTGATCGAGCGGTCCGGGTACTCCGTCAGGTTCCGGAAGATCGAAGGCCACCGCTGCACCTCGTGCGGCGAGGTTATCCCGGTTGTCACCGATGTCGGCCGCACGTGACGAGCCGAGGTTCCTCGTGGACCGGATGCTCGGGACGCTCACCAGGTACCTGCGGTTCATGGGGTACGACACGGAAAGCGCCCATTCGATCCGCCCGGGGAACGCGAGAGAGGACACGATCCTCCTCAAACGTGCAGAGCAGGAGGGGCGGATCCTCCTGACGAGGGACCGCGAGCTTGCGAGGAGAGGGGGGGACAGGGCGATCCTCGTCACGGGTGCGGGGGTCATCGACCAGGTCGGGCAGCTCGCTGGAAGGGGAGTGATCGAGCCTGAACTCAGGATGACGCGCTGTTCGCTCTGCAACGAGCCCCTGAGGGCGGCATCTGCTGCTCAGATCAGGGGATCTGCGTATGCACCGGAGAAGAGGGATGACCTCGTCTTTCTCTGGTGCAGGCCGTGCCGCAGGCTGTACTGGGCCGGCACTCATGCGAGGAATATCGGGAAAAGGCTCTCCGAAGAGTTTGGAAAAGAATAGGTTGTTCAGGCTGCCTTTGCCTTGGCCATCGCTTCCATCGGACCGACATGGAACTTGCGGAGCCAGATCAGGTCCTTGTCCCTGAAGGCAAAGCTGTGCATCAGCATGACCTTGACAGGTGCCACGACGAGGGCAGTATCGGCGCCCTGGGGGACCATGAGGATCTGCTCGCCGGTCGCATTCCCGGAAGCCGCGAAGGCGTCCATCGTCCGCTTCGAGATCTTTCTCTCGAACGAGGCGATCAGGCGTATGCTCTCGAGCTTTCCCATCTTCTTCCTGGTGATGGAGAATTCCCTGAGGGGTCCCTTCACCGGAGCTGCCGCAACATTCCAGCCGTCAACCTTTGGGTATAAACGGACGAGGTCCTTGAGGACCATATCTTCCATGATATCGGTCTTGGATCCCATGTAACCACACCGTTATATCTCCCCGCTACCGTAAAACAGTTGTGTCCTGCCTTTCCGTGTCCTGATCCGGCGTACTGGTACATTCCCGGCGCATGGAGAGGATTTATTGGGTAATCCGCCGAAAGCCTCCTGTATTCAGGCAATGATCGTGATGGGAGTGGATCCGGGGCTCGCAAGGGTTGGTTACGGACTGATCCGGGCCGGGAAGGGACAGAAGGAGATGCTCCTGTGCGGGTGCATCGAGACGAAGCCCGGGGACGGGACCAAAACCGACCGGATATGCAGGATATTTTCAGAGCTGACCGGACTCATGGAGGCCTGGAAGCCTGACGAGGTCGCCATCGAGCAGCTCTTCTTCTCCCGGAATACCTCATCCGCGATGCAGGTCGCGGAGGTGCGCGGGATCATCCTCCTGGCCGCGGGCAGGATCGGGATCCCGGTGACCGAGTACACGCCGAACCAGGTCAAGCAGGCGGTCACCGGATCAGGACGTGCCGACAAGCGACAGGTGCAGGAGATGATCCGCCGGATCCTCTCGCTCGACCGTATCCCGACACCGGATGATGCTGCGGACGGGCTCTCGATCGCGCTCTGCCACGTGCATGCCAGGGGTGCAGGATGATCGCCCACCTTTATGGCGAGGTCACGGGAGTCGGCGACCGCTGGGCCGTGATCGATGTCGGGGGAGTAGGGTACAGGGTCAACGTCCCGCTCCCGGTCGCACGGCTGCTCCGGGGACGGACGGGAAAGGTAAAGCTCCATACCCACCTCGCCGTCAGGGAGGACGGCATATCGCTCTACGGTTTCTCCTCTCCCGAAGACCTCGATCTCTTCGGGATCCTCATCGGGGTCTCCGGGATCGGGCCGCAGATAGGCCTCGCCATCCTCTCCGAACTGAGTGTCGAGGAGGTGGTGATCGCGATCCTCCGCGAGGATGAAAAGACCCTTACCCGTGTCCCCGGCATCGGGCAGAAGAGCGCGAGGAGGCTCATCCTCGAGCTTAAGGAGAAGATGCAGAAGGTCAGGGCAACACTTCCGGAGACGGGCAGGATGCCGGGTGACGCGTTCCATGATGCCCTGAGTGCACTGGTATCGCTCGGTTTCGGGGAGAAAGAGTCCAGGTCGGCACTCGATGCGGCTGCAGGATCGGTCTCCGGCCCGGGTCCTGAGGCGCTCGTCAAAGGGGCGCTTGCGCACCTCAGGGGACGGTCCTGATGGAGCGCGTGGTCCTGCCTGCCTCACTCCCGGACGATCCCGAGGAGACGGGGATCCGGCCCCCGACGCTCGATGAGTTTATCGGCCAGGAGCAGGTCAAGGAGAGCCTTCGGATCGCGATCGAGGCAGCGAGGCAGCGGGGCGAACCCCTCGACCACATCCTCTTCTCAGGGCCGCCCGGCCTCGGGAAGACGACCCTCGCCCATATCATCGCGAGAGAGATGGGGGTATCCATCAGGAGCACGATCGGCCCGGTGCTCGAGAAACCCGGGGATATCGCGGCAATCCTTACCTCCCTCCAGCGCGGGGACGTCCTCTTCATCGACGAGATCCACCGTCTGCCCACGGTCGTGGAAGAGGTGCTGTACCCCGCGATGGAGGAGTTCTCGATCGACGTGATGATCGGCGAGGGCCCGAGCGCACGCTCGATTGCCCTCCAGCTCGAGCACTTCACCCTGATCGGGGCGACGACGAGGGTCGGTCTCCTGGGTTCGCCGTTCCGGGACCGGTTCGGTATCGCGTGCCGCCTCAACCCCTACACGGTGCAGGAGCTGGAGGCCATTGTCGGGAGGAGTGCCGCGATCATGAAGATCCCGATTACAGAGGAGGGCGCCCGCGAGATCGCCTCCAGGAGCAGGGGGACGCCGCGCATCACGAACCGGCTGCTCCGGAGAGTGAGGGATTATGCACTGGTCAGAGGGGACGGGCGCATCACCCCGGAAGTTGCGGACCAGGCCCTCCGGATGCTGGGGATCGACGGCCTCGGCCTCGATGAACTCGACCGTAAGATCCTCTCTGTCATCCTCGATGACTTTGGCGGCGGACCGGTGGGCCTCAAGACCGTTGCGATATCGGTCGGGGAGGAGGTGCAGACGGTGGAGGACGTATACGAACCCTACCTCGTCCAGATTGGGTTCATCAAGCGGACATCGCAGGGAAGGGAGACTACACCGGCCGCAGCGAAACACCTCAGGAACCGCTGGTGGTGATC
>JAJRBP010000042.1 GCA_028679405.1 Methanoregulaceae archaeon
GGCAGTCACATCCTCGGGCAGCACATCAGTCTCAGGATACATTCGTGCCGCTCCGGGGAGCGGTCGCATGTACGCGGTGCTGCCTCCCTCCAGCATCCGTCGCGTCTCCTCCGGTACCCCCTCGAGTGCCTGCTGAGCCCTTTTCACGACCTGCCGGATCGCACACTCCGCCTTTCGCCTGGTATCTGCAACGATCACGACGCAGTCGGCATCCCCTGCCTGCATCCTTGATTTCAGTGCGGCGACCTCTTCGGCGGTGATCCCGTACGCCGGGAGCTCGTCCGTGTGGAAAATCCCGCCGACCCCGCATTTCTTCGCGTAATCCGAGAACTCCGAACCAAGCCTCCGCCCGGGCTGGAGCTCCCTCCCTGCGAGACCGGCAAACCCATTCAGCCTGACCGCAAGGATACATTCCGCCCGTTTGAGGATCGAAGAGCCTGTCCCCCGGAAGAGATCGGTAACGTCCTCAGGTTCCCTCCCGACAACAGCCCCCCGCATACGGAGATCCTCGCGGATAGCGAGGAGCCCCTCCTGTCGTGCAACCTCCCTCCGCACGACCTCTGCGATCAGGTCCAGCTCCTGGACTCCCTTGATCTCGATCCTGGCACCTTCCCGGATCGAGATATTCACGTCCTGCCTGATCGTCCCGAGCCCCCTCTTTACCTGGCCCGTGGACCGGAGGACCATCCCGAGGTATTCTGCCACCCGGGCGACCTCCTCCGGGGTCCGCATGCAGGGGGAGGTGGTGATCTCAACGAGCGGGATCCCGAGCCGGTCAAGGGAGAAAGTGTCCCCTTCGACCCGCTGCGCGGCCTCCTCCTCGAGGCAGATCGTCTCGATCTCGCCGTCCGGGACTATCTCCGCGGGAAGCATACCGTCGAGGGCGACAAGGGCGGTCCGCTGGAACCCGCTCGTGTTGGACCCGTCGATCACGAGTTTCCGCATCGTGTTGATCTGCTGGACAGGGGTCATCCCGAAGAGCTTCGCGATCACCAGGCAGAGACCGAGCGCCTCCTGGTTGAGCGGCGCCGGAGGTTCCTCGTCGTTTTCCACAAGGCAGGTCGTATCGTAGGTGAAATAACGGAAGAGCCGTTCATGCTTCATCTCCTCTTTCGCCGCTTCATCTATCTCGCCCATCTCGCTCTCGGTCGCCCGGAGGTACCTGCAGAACTCCCCCGAGTGGTCTGCAGTCTTCCGCAGGGTCGTCGGACACCTGCAGAAGAGCTTCTCCGCCGTGTCGAGCTGCTGGTGGATCTCGATCCCCGCCCGGAGGCCGAGGGCTGCAAAGTCCGTCATCGCGACCTCCTCGTGTACTCGCCCCTGATATCTGATCTCATGAGCCCGGCAACCTTTTCCTGGTCATCCTCATTCCCGAGCACCCACATCAGCTTGACGAGGGCGGTCTCGGGGAGCATGTCCTCCCCCTCGATCACCCCGATCCTCATGAGGTCCCTCCCGGTATCGTACACCCGGTCGCACACCCGGCCGTGGAGGCACTGGGTGGTCATCACCACGGTGGTCCCCCCCTCGACGAGCGAGGCCAGCGGCCCTATCCAGCTCGTGCTGACGTGGCCGAGACCGGTACCGGAGAGTACCAGTCCCCTGTACCCTTCGTACGCCGCGAGGATTTCAGGTGAGAGGCCCGGGGAGAAGGTCAGCAGGCCGCAGCGTTCTTCGAGCCTGTCCGCAAGGATCGGCTCGCACCCTCTCCTTCGCTTCGCATCGCCCTCAAGGCGGACCTTCAGGGAGGGGTAATCGACCTCGCCTATCGGCGGGATCCCGATACTTGCGAAGGCGTCCCGCCTGGAGCTGTGCATCTTCCTTACTCGTGTCGCCCGGTGGATTGCACACCGGTCATCGCTCGTCGATGCATGCATGACGACCGCGACTTCCCCCAGGTCACTCACGGCGGCGCTTGCGCTGCAGAGCGCGTTCATCGTGTTGTCGCTGCTCGGGCGGTCCGCAGACCGCTGCGATCCGACAAACACAACCGGGACCGGCGTATCCACCATAAAGCTGACGGCAGAGGCCGAAAAGGACATCGTGTCCGTGCCATGGGTGACCATCACACCGGTGGCCCCGTTGCATATCTCGTGATAGACCGCCCTGGAAAGCTCCTGCCAGATCCGGGGGGTCATGTTCTCGGAGAGGATGGTGTAGAGCTGGTTGGCCCGGAAACGGGCGATGGATCCCAGCCGGGGGATCGCCCGCATGATGTCGTCCGCATCGAACTGGCTGGTGACCGCCCCGGTCCGGTAGTCCACCCTGCTTGCGATCGTCCCGCCCGTCGATACTATCGAGAGATGAGGGAGGTCCCCGTGATGGTCTTTCCTGACAGTACGGGGCGGGAGAGGTTCCTGGTGCGAGAGGAACGAGCAGAACTGCGGATCGACGCCGATATTGTAACCGTTGTCGAGTTTCACCACGACCCTGTCGTTCCGGTCGGTGATGTACGTCCCCTCCCGCGGTTTTTTCCCGAACGTGCAACGGACACGGTCACCCGGCTCGAAGGAGGGGTTCACGGTGCCAGCTCCCGTGCAAGCGCCAGGAGCTCCTTCCTGAACTCCTCGACCCTCTTATGCCTGCCGGACAGGAGCGAGCGCTCCTCCCTGATGGCCTGTGTGCAGGAGTCTATTGCCCTCCCGGTTGCCGCCGGTGCAGGACCTCCGGGAAGATCCCGAAGCGTCACGCTCCTCTCCGGGTCCAGCGCTTCCCTGATCAGCTCTCCGGTAAGACCCCGGGATGTGAGCGATCCACAGCCCAGCGTTGCTGCAACCCTGTCAAGGGTTTCAGGAGTCGGGGTCCCTTCCCGGACTGCCGCCGCCACGATCGTATGAGCAGTCCGGAAGGGCAGGCCGAACCGGACTACCAGCATGTCGGCGAGGTCTGTCGCCGTCGTCCCCCCTTCTTTCGCCTCTTTCGCCATCCGGCCGGTATCGAAACGGACTCCCTTGAGGATGCCTGCAAGGATCTCCATGCAGTTGTTCGTCGTGGCGACCGCTTCCCAGAGGGGGGGAGTCAGTTCCTGGAGGTCCCGGTTATAACTCATCGGAAGGCCTTTCACGATCGTGAGGGCGGCGACCAGGTCGCCGCTGACCGTCCCTGCGTGAGCCCTCATGATCTCCGCAGTGTCGGGGTTCTTCTTCTGGGGCATGATCGAACTCGTCGATGCGTGAGCGTCATCGAGTTCGGCGAACCGGACGAACCTGGAGGACCAAAGGACCAGCTCCTCGCAGAGCCTGCTTACGGTCGTCATCAGGACGGCACAGTCCGCCAGCACTTCGAGCGCGAAGTCCCGCGACGCAACGGCGTCCATCGTGTTCTCAAGCATCCCGTCAAAACCCAGCATCTTCGCAGTCCATTCGCGGTCGATCCGGTACCCGGTCCCTGCAAAAGCGGCCGCTCCCAAAGGGCAGAGATTCACGCGGTTGTACGCATCGGAAAGACGCCACGAGTCCCTTGAGAAGGCCTGTTCGTACCCGAGGAGGTGGTGGGCGAGGGTCGTCGGCTGGGCGTGCTGCATGTGGGTGAAACCGGGCATGATGGTCGCCGTATGATCTTTTGCGA
>JAJRBP010000053.1 GCA_028679405.1 Methanoregulaceae archaeon
GCCCGGGCATCCAGGACATCGCGCGGGGTGTACCGGTCGTGGACGATGCAGTACCCCTCCCACGGGAGGATCTCCTTCTTCGTGAACCTGGCGACGTACCTTGCAAGGTTCCGGTCGGGGACGAAGATCACCTGGTCGGCATCGAGGGAAGAGACCACTTTCACCGCGTTTGCCGAGGTACAGCAGATATCACTCTCGGCCTTCACCTCTGCCGTCGTGTTCACGTAGGCGACGACCGCGGCATCGGGATACCGTTCCCTCATCGCCCGGACCTCCCCCGCGGTGACCATCTCCGCCATGGGACAGCATGCGTCTTTCGCGGGGAGGACAACAAGTTTCTGCGGCGAGAGGATCGCTGCGGTCTCCGCCATGAAGTCCACCCCGCAGAAGATGATGACCGGGGCCTCAAGGGATGCAGCGGCCCGGGAGAGCTCGAGCGAATCCCCGATCAGGTCCGCAACGTCCTGCACAGGACCGATCTGGTAGTTATGGGCAAGGATGACGGCATCCTTTTCTTCCCTGAGGAGCCGGATCCTTTCCATGGTGGACAGATCTCCGACGTTCGTCCCGGCCGGCTGTTCTTGATTCGTGGGCGATCACTTCGTGGCTGATCTGTGTGATATGGTATCTCATATGCCTATTGGCATACCGGCCGGTGTGCCGTTTTCACCATCATTATATACGGATGGGATTCATTTTTGTGAATTACCAGAAAAAATGGAATATTGAAGTTGTCTGACAGGAAAGAGGGGTGATATGTTTGAAGGTAATCCTCCCGGACGGCAGCAGCAGGGACCTCGACGTTCAGGAATCCCCCATTGAAAACGTACTCCTCTCTCTCGGCATCAACCCTGCCGGCGTGATTGTTGCCAGGAACGGCCTGTTCGTCCCCGGGGACTCGCTGGTCCGGGAAACTGATGTCCTCAGGATTTACCTTATCTCACACGGTGGATGATGAAGACCCCGGCAGACCAGCGAACCATCTGTTGCGACTCCTGCAGTCTCCCTGCCGTCTCCCTGGACCCGCTCTCAGGGGCTCATTTTTGTGCCTCTCATTTCAACGCGCGATTTGAAGATGCCGTTGCCCGGACGATCACGGAGAGCCGCATGATCCTCCCCGGCGACAGGGTGGCGGTCGCGCTCTCTGGAGGAAAGGACAGCACCGTCCTTGCCGTGTTGCTTGCGAAACTTCACCCTGATCTTCGGGACAGCGGGCTCGTTGCGATCACGGTGGACGAGGGTATCGCCGGGTACCGTGAGGAGACGGTCGGATCGGCATGCAAGCTGTGCGAACGACTCGGAATCGGGCACCTGGTCGTTTCATTCGGAGATCGTTTCGGTGCAACCCTCGATGCGATGGTGCGCGAATCGCCGAAACGGGCGTGCACGATCTGCGGGGTGCTCCGGAGGACCCTCCTGCAGCAGGCCGCAGCTGAATGGGGCGCGACAAAGGTCGCAACCGGTCATTGCCTGGACGACGAGTCCGAGACCGCATTGATGAACTGCCTTTCAGGTGCAGCAGGGAGGATCTCGCATGCGGAGTCCGGGCCCGGAGCAGGAGTCCCGCGGATCAAACCGCTCCGTGCGATGAGCGAGAAGGACATCACTCTGTACGCACTCTTAAACGATATCCCGATACCACGGGCCGAATGCCCATACGCGCGGACCTCGCTACGGGCGGAGGTACGGGGCATGATGGGGTATCTCGAGTACCGTTATCCCGGGACTGCGGCAAAAGTGGTGGAGGGGTATTCCGGTATCGCGGAGTCGCTCCGAAGGCACAGGACTCCCCTCCCGGCCCGCCGCTGCACCCTCTGCGGGCAGCCCTCCTCGGGAGAACACTGCCAGTGCTGCACGATCCTGAGAATGGTCGGTCAGGGGCCGGAACCGGGTGCGCCCACGAAACGTTCAGGACAGGTATAGATATTCATCTTCTCGCCGCGGGCAAACCCGATAAGGGTCACTCCGGTCTGCGATGCCACCTCGACCGCCAGGCTCGTGGTCGCGCCCCTGGACACGATGACAGGGATCCCCGCTATCAGGCATTTCCTGACCATTTCCGATGATATCCTACCTGAACTCACCACGAACGTCCGGCCGAAGGAAACATCGTTGAGGAGGCCGAACCCGATCACACGATCGAGGGCGTTATGGCGCCCGATGTCCTCGGCGACCACGATCACCCGGTCATGCTCGAGAAGGCCCACCACGTGGACCCCGCCCGTCAGCGTGTGGAGCTCTGAGCTGAGCACGCCTTTTATCGCGGCCCTGACCTCCTCCCTCGTGACCGAGAGATCGGAGACCACCTTCGGGAGCTTGCCGACATCGAGAAAGGACGTGCTCCCGCCGCACCCGGAGAGTACGGTCTTCTTCGAGGCCAGGATCCGGAACGGGTTCTTCGTGAGCACGCTCACCCGCTTCTCGTCGAACCGGATCGATTCGATCTCGTCAGGCGCATGAATGATCCGTTCGGTGTAGAGGAAGCCGGTCACGAACTCCCTGATCATGTACGGGCTCATCATCGCGGTAAGGGCATGGCGCCCGTTTACGAACAGGGCGACCGGTTCCTCGACCGCGACCTCGTGAACCGAGGACGTGAACTCAGCGCCATTCACCCTGATGCAGGGAACCTGCGAAAACATCACCGGATCCGTGTTATCTCCTCCACCGTGGCGATGAGCGTCTCGATCTCCTCCCTCGTGTTGTAGAGATGGAGACTCGCCCTGACGGTCCCCTGCGGGAGGCCAAGGTGTTTCATGAGCGGCATAGTGCAGTGTTCGCCCGACCTTACCATAATTCCTGCCGCCTCGTCAAGGATGTGCGCGACCTCGTGGGGGTGGAGACCTTCCACGTTGAAGGAGACGACGCCTATCCTGCTGCCGGTCTTTGCCGGGCCATATACGGAGACCCGGTCGAGTGCGGCAAGTCCGTCGAGAAGCGCACCGGTCAGCTCGTTCTCGTGGGCACGTACCTTGTCCATGCCGATCGCCTGCAGGTAATCGACAGCGCGGGCAAGCCCGATCCCGCCTGCAATGTGGGGCGTGCCTGCCTCGTATTTCTGGTACCCGGCAGCGCAGGTGAATCCCTCCGTCGTTACTGTCTCCACCATGCCGCCGCCGAGCATCATCGGTTCGAGATCGTCCCTGCGCATCCAGAGCACCCCGGTCCCGGTAGGCCCGAGCATCTTGTGCCCTGAGAAACAGAGATAGTCGCAGCCTATATCCCGCACGTCGACAGGCATGTGCGGGACCGACTGGGCCGCATCGACGAGGAGGAGCGCGCCTTCGTCCCCGCATATCTTTGCGATCTCCTTCACCTGGAGTACGGACCCGAGCACGTTCGAGGCGTGGCTCACCGCGACGAGCCTCGTCGTCCCGTCGATCGCCTCTTCGAAGGCGCCGGTGTCGAATGTACCGTCGGGACAGGGCGGGAGGAGGACCGGTTCCACCCCCCTGTCCCGCAGCCGGAGCCACGGGAGGAAATTCGAGTGGTGCTCGACAAGGGTCGTGACGACCTTGTCCCCGGGCTTCCATGAGATCCCGCCCGCCACCATGTTGATCGCCTCGGTCGTGTTCTTCGTGAAGACCACGCCGCCCTCCGTTCCTCCGATGAACCCGGCGACCTTCCGGTGGGCGTCCCAGTACCGCTGCGAGGCGAACTGGGCGAGCCGGTGGACACCGCGGCCGACGTTTGCCCGGTAGTTCCGCTCGTATTCGTTCATCGCCCCGATGACAGGCTCGGGCATGAGGCTCGTCGAGGCACTGTCCAGGTAGATGATCTCCGAAAGGATCGGGAAATCGGCCCTGACCTCTCCGGTGTTCATAGCACCTCGTCCATGCTGCCGCTCCGGAAGCCGCCGAGGTCCATGGTGACGTAGGTAAAACCGATCTCTTTCAGGCGGGTCGCGATCTCCTCCCTGCGGTCGAAAAGGTGTGCCATTTCCTGCTGGTCGACCTCGATGCGGGCGATATCCCCGTGCGACCTGACCCGCACCTGCGGGAACCCGAGACCTGCAAGAAAATCCTCCGCCTCTTCCACCCTGCGCAGTTTCTCTTCCGTGATCTCTTCGCCGTACGGGATCCGGGAGGAGAGGCACGCGGCAGAGGGCTTGTCCCAGAAGGAAAGGCCGCATTCCCTGGCGATCCCCCGGATTTCATCCTTTGAGATCCCTGCCCTGATAAAAGGATGACAGATCCCTTCCTCTCCGGATGCCCGGATGCCTGGCCTGTGCTGCCCGAGGTCGGAGGTATTGACCCCGTCAACAATAACCGCCCCGGTCACGGAGGCCTGGTCCTTCAGGACCCGTGCCGAGGCTTTCTTGCAGAAGTAGCACCGGTCCGGGGAATTTTTTCTGAACTCCCCGTTTTCCAGGACCGGGAACGGCACGATCTCGCATGAGAAACAGTGATCTTTCGCAATCTTCTGCGCCTCTGCAATGGCACGCCGCGGTACAACCGGGCTGTCGAGGAGGATACACCTGACTCTCCCGGGGGAGATACGGCTGGCGAGGACCGCGAGGAGACTGCTGTCCACACCCCCGGAGTAGGAGATAAGCACCGGCCCGTCCTCCCCGATCATCTCCTCGACAAGTTTTCGTTTCTTCTCCAGGTCCACCTTCTCATCACCAGGTTGTACTGCACACTTCGTTCATTCCCGGATATGAAGGGTTC
>JAJRBP010000099.1 GCA_028679405.1 Methanoregulaceae archaeon
CGGACCAGACTCCCTCCCCACCGTTCAAAGGTGTCGTCAAGTCGATGGGAGTAGTCTTCGGTGACATCGGCACGAGCCCGATCTACACCCTCACCGTTATCTTCCTGCTTGTGGTGCCGACGCTCGAGAACCTGATAGGTATCGTCTCGCTCATCATCTGGACTCTCACGACCGTTGTCACCATCCAGTACGCCTGGCTTGCAATGCAGCTCGGACACAAGGGCGAGGGGGGCACGATCGTGCTTCGGGAGACGATCCTCCCTCTTCTCAAGTCCGGCCGGGGAGTCGGTTTCTTCTCGCTCCTCTCGATCATCGGGGTGTCCCTCCTGATAGGTGATGGCGTGATCACTCCTGCCATCAGTATCCTCTCAGCAGTCGAGGGACTCCGCCTTATCCCCGGTGCTGCGGATGTGAGCCAGTACCTGCTTGTATGGATTGCGGCATTCATCGCAATCGGGCTTTTCTCCCTGCAAAAAAAAGGGACCGAACGGGTCGCATGGGCGTTCGGGCCGATCATGGTGATCTGGTTCATCACCCTTGCAGGGCTTGGGGTTTTCTATCTGATCGGCGCCCCCATCATGCTCCAGGCGCTCAACCCGCTTGCAGGCATCTCGTTCTTCACAGGAAACGGTCTCTCCGGCTTCTTCATACTCTCGCAGGTCATCCTCTGCGCCACCGGGGGGGAGGCGCTCTTTGCCGATATGGGTCAGCTCGGGCGCGACCCCATCCTGAAGGCCTGGACCCTCGTGTTCGGCGCACTCGTGCTGAATTACCTCGGGCAGGCAGCTTTCCTGTACACCCATCCAGGGGCGAAGAACGTCCTCTTCGAGATGGCGTTCAACCTTGCACCGCTCCTTTACATCCCGTTTCTCCTCCTCACGGTCATCGCCACCGTGATCGCCTCCCAGGCCATAGTAAGCGGCATTTTTTCGATCGTGTATCAGGGGATCACCACACGCATCCTGCCTTTTCTGAAGATCGACTATACGTCGGCCGAGCTCCGCTCCCAGATCTACATCGATACCGTCAACTGGTTCCTCCTGCTCTCGGTACTCTACGTGCTCTTCCAGTTCGGGTATTCTGAGAGGCTGGCAGCGGCATACGGACTCGCCGTGATGGGCACCATGACTCTGACCGGCATTATGGTCACTTCCATATTCATCCTCCGGCGACAGTACCTCAAGATGGCGATCGCCGGCTTTGTCACCCTGATCGACATCGTCTTCCTCCTGTCCACCACGCTCAAGATCCCGTACGGCGGGTACTGGTCGCTCATCATTGCCGCATTCCCCTTCGTGCTGGTAATGATCTACATAAAGGGACAGGAAAGACTCTTCAGGGCGATGAAACCAATGGAACTCGAGGATTTCCTGAAAAAATACGTACCCGTATATTCCCACGTGAAGAAGATCAAGGGCACGGCGCTCTTCTTTGCCCGGGATGTCCGGAAGATCCCCTCCTATATCTCGCACACGATCTTCAACAACAATATCATCTATGAGGACAACATCATCATCACCATCCAGATCCTCGACAGGCCTTTTGGCGTCTCCTGGAGGTTCGAAGACGAAATCGCACCTGGATTACGGGTTTTTCGCGTCGAGTACGGGTATATGCAGATGATTAACATGACGCGGATCATGAAAGAGGCGGGAATAAATGAAAAGACCATATTCTACGGTCTGGAGGAGATCGTTACCGATAATGTGGTCTGGAAGATATTCTCCGCAGTCAAGCGTCTTTCCCCATCCTTTGTCCAGTATTACAAGCTCCCTTCCCAGAAGATCCATGGGGTAGTAACCCGTATCGAGATGTAACCGTGAACGAAAATATTTCCGCTGACCTGCAATGGAACGTTCGCAACTGAAATGGGTATGGATCTCCGTCGCGTTCTCTGTTGTCGTCCTCGGCGCGGTCCTCTTTACCACCTTCGACGAGAAGACCATCGGATACCTCCTCTCCTTAAACATCTGGTACCTCCTCCTGGCACTCGTCTTCCGCATAGGTTCCCTCGTCTTCTGGGCGTGGCGGATACAGGTCATGTCCGCCCCTCTCGGTTACAAAGTCCCCTTCGGTCACGCGTTCAACCTGGTCTGCGTCAACCTTCTCGCGGGAGCGATCACCCCCGGCCAGGCGGGTGGCGAACCGGTCAGGATCCACCAGCTCCACAGCGGGGGAGTAAAAGTCGGGGATGCGACCGCGGTCGTCATCATGGAGAGGGTACTTGACGGTGTCGTCCTTACCGTGATGGGCATCGTCGCGATCGTCCTGCTCGGGTCGATCTGGAGCCAGTTGTCACTCGGGATCATCGTGGTGATGCTGACCGCGTGGGGGCTTATGATCGGGATAATCGTGCTCCTCTTCTATGCCACGAGACGGCCCGGGTACGTGAAGTCGAAGGTCCTTCACCTGCTCCACTGGATCGAGAAGAGGTTGAAAAGGGAGAGTATAAGGAGGGCGATATGCCAGGTCGACTACGAGATGGACAACTTCTTCGCGAGCGTGAACCTGTTCACGGGCGCAGGAAGGACCGGACTCTTCCAGGGGACCGTGTTCACGGTCCTCTTCTGGTCCTCGGAGTTTTTCATCGCCTCGCTCCTCCTGTTGAGCCTCGGGCAGCACCCCTTCGTCGCCGAGTCGTTCCTCTTCCAGCTCGTGATCGCTGCGATCATGATGGTCCCGCTCACCCCGGGCTCATCGGGCATCGCAGAGATCTCCGCCACCTCGCTCTATGCGCTTATTGTCCCATCCTCGGTCCTCGGGATCTTTGTTCTCCTCTGGCGCCTCTTCCTCTATTATTTCAATATCATCGTGGGGGTCATTGCGAGCATCTTCGTCTTCAAAAGAGAGCTCGCGATGAAGGCGACAGAATGCCCGAAGGAAAAATGATCAGAGATCCGGGAGTTGCCGGGCCATGTACCACCCGTGGATTGCGAGGATTGCATATACCGGGTAGAGCATGTTATACGTGAATATCTCGCCCGTGTGGGAGAACAGCCAGAGCGTGACATACACGTCTGCCTGAAAGATCAGGATTCCCCACCACTTCCCGATATAGAAATACCCGAGACCAGGGAGTACGAAGTTGAGGAATGCCGCGACGTTCGGATTTTTCCTGATCCTCGGTCTCTTCGAAAGCCCCCTCGGGAGGTACAGAAGGTCTATCCCGCATTTCGGCCCGGCCTGGACTGCCGCCCAGCGGACATCCTCTTCCTTATCCCGGAGGGCACGGTAAAGGAGCGGGATCCCGTCGGGACTCCCGATCCTCGCCAGGGTATCCGTGACCTTCACCCGTACGGCTGGATCCCGGTCGTCCATCGCAGTACCGAGTGCGCCGAGTGCGGGGTGCCCGATCCTGACCATCTCTTCCCAGTCCTGAAGGCCGAGGCTCAGGTAAGCTTTCTCCTCCGGGCCGGGGGGCAGGTACCCGATCCTGAGGAGTGCGAGGGAGGCACCGTACCGCACGTACTTGTCAGGGTCATGCAGGGCGGCGGCCAGCTCGGCGACCGCACCAATGTCCCCGACCTCCCCGAGCGCAAGCGCTGCCTCCCACCGGATCTCGTTGTCCTCCTCGTGGAGACAGGCGGTAATTGCAGGGATCGCCCGGTTATCTCTGCACTGCCCGAGGGCTTCGATGATCCCGAGCCTGGTATGCTTGTTCCTCGTCCGAAGGGCGATGAGAAGCTCGTCCACCGCTTCCGGGCCCATCTGTCCGAGTGCGCCTGCCGCTATTCCCTGAATCCCGATATCAGGGTGCCGGAGTGCTTTGATGAGGCCCTTGATATCCCTCCGGACCTTCATCCCTGATATGTCCGGTGTCCCCGATCGAATGCTCTCAAAAATACCCATCGCAAAGCCTCAGTCGTCCCCTTTCCGAAAACCTTCCGCTTGTGCCCGTATGCGCAGATTCTCCCGTCACCGTCACAGCTCCGGAATGTGTTTTCCGATCCACCATCCATGGATGGCAAACGGGATCGAGTACGGGGCCGAGAAGAAGAGGATGAGATACGGGAGGGGTGCACCTGTCACCGGTATAGCCAGGAGACTGATCGTCGCAAAGATCTGAAAGAGGAGAAAACCCCACCATTTCCCCAGGTAGTTGTACCCGAGGCCCAGGAAAAGGAGATTGAGGAATCCTGCGATGTACGGGCTCGGTCCGCTCTTCGGCCGGTGTGATACCGCCATCGGGAGCTGGAGGAGCGGTACCCCGCAGTCCTGGAACGCAAGGACTCCTTTCCAGCGGACACCGGGATCGGGGTCCCTGAGAACCCGGTCGCATGCCCGGACAGCCACCGGACCCCGGATGGTCCCAAGCGCTTCTGCCGCCCTGGCCCGGATCCCGGGATCCCTGTCCGACAGGACGCGCTCCAGGCTCTCCGCCGCGTCATTTCCTGTCTGCTCAGCCGCCGTCCATTCCTGCTTTGCGATGAGGTAAGCGGCCTCCTCCATCCCGGTCCCCGGTGTCCACCCGATCTGGTCGAGCCCTATCGCCGCACCGTACCTGACATATTTATCCGGGTCCGTGAGCGCCCCGACGAGCGGGTTTATTCCATCCTCGCGTCCCATTCTCCCGAGCGCGATCGCCGCCGCCCAGCGGACCTCCGGGTGCTCATCGCGAACGATCATACCAGAGAGGTACGGCATCGCGCGGGGGTCCCTGATCTCCCCGATGGCCTCGATCGCACCGAGCCGGGTCGGGAGATCGGTGGTATACCAGGTCTCTTTCAGGGGTCCGAAGGCATCGACCCCGATCTTCCCCAGTGCATCCGCTGCCTGCCACTGGACGTCGAAATCCGGGTGAGATAACAGGCGTATCAGGGTTTTCGCATCGCCTTTCCTCTTCAGCGCCTCGATCTCCGATGCGTCCGGCTTTCGGGGCTGAAAGAGGGAGGTTGATGCGAAAGGCACGTCAGCGATCCCCTCCACGTCTCCGGCTCATATGAATCGCCACGATGGTTATGCTTACCGCGGATATCACGGCGATCACCTGCAGGAGCGTGGTAAAGATGGAAGACCCGGGTGAGATCACGGGAGCTTCTGGGATCTTGTTCATGATAATGCTCTTATCTGCCGGTCCGCCCGGTTCTCCCGGCACCTCCTGTGAACCGCCTTCAGCCAATCCGAGACCAATATTCAGGACATCCTGGACAGGATTCTGGGGAATTGGCTCCACGTTCGTATGTGCGGAGGAAGTTGCCACAGGGGTTGCGATCACATTCCCGCTGCCGCTGTATCCTCCGCCGCCTCCGCCGCCCCCGCCGCCGCTAAGCCCCCCGGGTGAATGGGATTCTACTTCCTTGGCAATGAGCTGGAAGATATTCGGGGTCCGATGACCGCTGACAAGCCCGAATGTCGAGAGTCCCTCCGGGGAATCGACCCTGAGGAGATCGACCGCTCCGTCCGGACCCGAACCAGCATAGCTGACCGGGAGAACGGAGGACGTCCCATCGTCGCCGATCCTGACCACCTTCAGATTTTCTTCCCATGGATTGATGTCAAAATCAATATCATGATACCCGTTCATGGTGAGGCGGATGTGATGCTGGCCGGGCGCGGCCTGTATCTCGAGCGGGGTGACGCCGACAGAAACGCCATCGAGAAGTACCGTTGCCCCGGGTGGTGAGGAATATACCCAGGATCTGGTGGCCTGCCTGACCCAGGAGGCCGCCGCCCCGAATGTCAATGCGGCCGGACCCCTGGCCGAATTATTGGGGTGAAGGAATTTTACTTCGTAAGCGACGTCGCTCATCACCATCTGCTGGGCGACGTCACTGGTCGTGGCATCAAAGAATACGGAATAATCCTGTGGGATGGATCCCTCGATACTCGTGAGGGTAACTGGTTCCTTCAGGAACACCCCCGGGTCGCCGACAGAGAAGTTAATTGTCAAGGGATTTACTATCCCCATTCTCACCCCATCCAGGACAATCGTGCAGCTATCCACCATGGATGAGGTGATATTGCCGGCGATCATGTCGCCAGTCCGGATAAACCCGGTCTCGCCTGAGTACAAGGTCAGTCTGCTGAAATTACATTCCGGCGGGAGGTTCAGTTCAAGGGTGTTCGCCCGGTTGAACGTGTAATTCGGGTATTCGGTGGTATTGAGCCGGAGATATGTCCCGTTCCGGGTGATCTCGACACCGGGTATGTCAGGGATGCGAGCCTGCGATTCATTTTTCAATACCTGTATGAATCCAGGTTTCCGTACCGAACGGTTTCCGAATGTATTCCCTGTCGTAAGCGAGACAGAATAACGACCCGGTTTTATATACAGGTGATCGGGGCTCTGTTCAGATGACGTTGAGTTATCCCCGAAGTCCCAGGTCCACCCTGTCGGGGAGCCGGTCGAGTTGTCCTGGAAATGGACCATGAGTGGTTCGATACCTGATGTCACATTTCCTGAGAAGTCCGGGTCCGGTGGAGATCCGACCCAGACGAGATCCTCAAGGGTACTTGCATTCCTGAAAAATGGCGTGCTCACGGTGAGACTCACCGTGTAGGTGCCATTCTGAAGGTAAACGTGCATAGGGCTCTGTTTTGTTGAAAAGGTGCCGTCCCCAAAATTCCAGTTCCAGGTCGAAGGGTCGCCGCTCGTGGTATCGTTAAAACGGACGGTTAATGGAGCGCTTCCCATCGTCACATTGGAGGAAAATCCCGCGATGAGAGCGGCAGCAGGCGTGCCGAGGGTGAAAAGGTATATGTCGGTCTCCTCTTTCCGATTGTCTTCCCAGACGATCCGGTCACCGTAAATTGCCGGTTTTGTCTGGCCGGTACCGGCATCCGGGGGGACCACGTATGACGTCGTCCTGTCCGAGAGGTTGTACAGACAAATCCTGCCTGTCTCCACCGACCCATTCACCCATGCGACCCTGTCGTTCCAGATATCAGGACGGGTGCACCCGTTCTGACCTGTCGAAATCTGTTCGTGGACCGGGGTGGTGGTATCAAGGAGGAAAACCTGGTAGTTGCCATCGATGATATCAGTCCATACAACCCTGTGTCCGGATATCGCCGGACCCTTCACCGGCCAGTCGGTGATATTCAGGCCGACAGACGCCAGAACGCCGGTTTCAAGACTCTCAGCCCTGAGAGTGAATCCCCCGGACGAAAGATCGTATTCGAACCACGATGCGATGTCGTCGCAAATCGCCGGTTTTACCGGGTACAGGTTCGCATTATCAGGGCTCAGTCTCAGGGACGACCCGTTCGTGACATTAAACAGGACGATTTGGGAGGTCCCGTTCCAGATATCCTCCTCGTTCCATACGACACGATCGCCTGAGATTGCAGGAGCCTGTCTGTTCACCCCTGCAGGGACAGGAGGCAGGACAATCTTTGTCCTGTTCTTCAGATCGTATACCCCCACGCGGACCATGCTTGTTTGAGGATCGGTTTCCTGCCAGGTGGCGTACCGTTCGGAGATCGCCGGGGCAAGGAACGTCGCATCTCCTGCGAGGGCTAACACCTCCTCCACACCAGTGGAAATATTATAAAGGATGACAGCGCGGGTGGAATTCACCGGATCCGCCCCCCACCATGCTATCCTGTCCCTGTATATCGCCGGAGAATAATCCCCAAGACCAGGGTGATAGCCCGTGCTGATTACCGTCTCGGTCCCGGTAAGAAGATCTTCCCCTGGCGAAGACCCGCCATTTACATCCCCCTTCTCCTGTAGTAGGGTGTCAAGGGTTGCTGCAGGCCTGGCGACGTTGGATCGACCTGTTCCTGTCCCCCTGAGACCACCTTCCCCTGCAGTAGCGGCACCGATCATCAAAAGCACAAGCAGCAACGAGAGCAGGTATCTTCCCCGTACGACCCTTCCCATGTTTTTAGCCCCCCCGATGTAATCCGTTATGAATCTTCCTCAATTTATTCGTTGCTACAAGAAATATGACCGGGCCGTTGAAGTGCTACAGCGACCTGGAGGAGAGATGGAGAAGAGTGGGTTATGGTGGGTTCTGTACCCAGCCGAACCGCTCGAAATACCTCTTGAACTGGTGAACTTTAAGGCCGAAGATACCGTCCTCGATACACAGGGGCCTGCCAAGCCAGTTGCCCCTGGCCAGGGCGAGGGGTGTTCCCGAATATGCCGGATCCGCCCCCCATAACTGGCCGTACGGATTCCGGAGAACAACAAACTTGGTCGGGACGCCGTTGACATCTTCGGTATGGACGCCAAGGACAGAATACGAATGGTTCGCGACGATCGTCTCTTCTGAATAAGGGAGTCCGTCCGGATTTTCAGCCTCGGAATAATACGTGGTCGCCACCATGGGGGCCGATGTGGCCCCCTCGGGATTGTTTCCGCATTTTCTGAAGATTTTTGCATATATGGAGGTATATCTCGGAGGGTCGAGGAGCTCCGAGCCGTTGTCGGCCGGAAGTGCAGTCGTTGCAAAGCTCGTTACCCCATCCGCAAAATACAAACCTGATATATGCTGAAGGGCCGCATACGGGGTACCCCCGTTGAACCCGCTGATCGTAGGGTGATCGCCATTCGCGTCCGACGGGCAGAGAGGACAACCCGGGGGATTTTTTGAACATAAAAACTTCGCATACGCCTTCTCGTAAACCGCAGGCCAGATCTCGTTTGCGGTCCTCGACCTCCCGTATACCAGATCACTCCCGTTCACCGGGAGATCGTTGGCTCCGGAAAATACTGTCGGGATACCTTCGTCATGGAACGTGATTGAGTATGTCGAATCAGGCCTGTTGTCCAGGTTGATCCTTGCAGGTCTCGAAAAACGTACCGAACTCAATGCTGCAATAAGGTAACAGTCGAGACTGCACCCCTGGACAGGATCTTCCCAATCCGTTCCTGCCGGGATTCCGGCGATTGAAAATCTCCAGTCAGGATCCAGATTCCAGCCCGTGGGGGCGATACCACAGGGCGAGCTCATGGACTTGATCGACTGAAGGTCATCTTCATCGGAACGCCCTTCCAATCCCCGATAAAGCGGTGAATCAAGCGAAGGATCGAAGAGCTCGTCGTAGGGCATCCCCAGGACCTGCTTGAGGAGGCTCCTCGTCTCTTTTTTTGATTTCTTCTTCCAGGGAATTGCCTTTTTCTCGATCGCCTCTACAATTGCATAGGGACTACGCGCCCCTATATTGCTCCTGATCTCCTTTTCAGCCATTGACCGCACACCTCACGTATTGCATGAATTGAATTTTTCCTTGATATTGAGTGATATGAACACCGGGAACTGGATCGTCGAT
>JAJRBP010000293.1 GCA_028679405.1 Methanoregulaceae archaeon
AGCAGGACGTGGCATTCGGTCCCACCAACCTCGGTCTCGATCCGGAGACGGTACACCACCGGGTTCACGAAGCGCTCCGGATCGTCGGGATCGAGCATATCGCCCACCGGGTGCCGCACCACCTGAGTGGCGGCGAGAAGAAGCGCGTGGCAATAGCGGGGGTGATCGCAATGGAGCCTCAGGTCCTTGTCCTTGATGAGCCGACCGCAGGACTCGACCCGCAGGGGGTGCGGGACTTCAACGCCTTCATGAACTCGCTCTCCTCGAAGTACGGCATGACCGTCATCCTCTCGACCCACGACGTCTCGCTCGTGCCGGAGGTCGCCGATTACATCTACGTGATGGACAAGGGAAAGGTCGTTGCCTGCGGGACATGCGAGGAGGTCTTTGTCCGGCCCGATATGTTGCAGTCCGTTCGTCTTGACGTCCCGGTCCTGCCGAAGCTGATCAGCTCTCTCCGTGCCCACGGAGTGGAGATCTCGATGGCGTATACCTATGCGGACGCGGAAAGGGCGTTCTTCGAAGCGTTCAACAGGCGACCATGATTGAAGACCTCTTCCAGATCGAGAAGTACGCATACCGCGACAGCATCCTCCACCGCCTGGACGCACGGGTAAAGATCATCGTTGCATTCGCGGCGATCATCGCGATGGTCTCGATCCCGTATTCAGCCATGGTATTTACGATAGGTGCGATCTTCCTCCTCTTCGCCCTCGCGCTCTGGGCGTTGTCGCGGCTGTCACCCCTCATCTATGTAAAACGGCTCTTCGTCCTTATCCCCCTCTGGGGCATCGTCATCCTCTTCCAGATCTTTTTCAAGAACAAGTACTACACGGAGTATCACTCGGTCCTCGCCCTCCCGTTCGGGATCAATATCTATGCGGAATCGATCGAGTTCGCGTTTATCCTCTTCGTGAAATTCGTCATCACGATCTCGTTCATCATCGTCCTCTCCTCGACCACGAAGGTCCAGGACCTGCTCGATGGTGCACGCCGGCTGGGCCTCCCCGCCGAATTCGCCCTCGCCCTTGGAATGATGGCCAGGTACCTGTTCGTGTTCGGCTACATGTACCGGAAGATCAGGCAGACCCTCGAAACCCGGTGCTTCGACCCGTTCGACAGGAAACTCCCCTACCGGTACCGGATCCGCCTCCTCGGCTACACCATCGGCACGATGTTCATCCGGTCGTTCGAGCAGGGAGAACGGGTATACACGAGCATGCTCTGCCGGGGGTACGGGAAGAACAGCCATCTGTTCATAGAGAAAAAGAAGCTCAACAGATCTGAGTGGGCATTCCTGGCGTCCAGTATGGTTTTTATCGTGACCATGCCTGTCGCGGTGTGGATGTACAGGTTTTCGTTCTTTTAGAGAGGGATCGAACAAGCTCATGCTTTTTTTGGAAAAGAACGGCCGGAAGATGATAGTGCGGAATTCTCCTTTCGGCCATATCGCGCCTGTCACACGATGCGGTTTCTTTTTTTGACTGCCTGGTTGCGCGCTGCAGTTCACACAGCCACCCTTTTTTCCTTACAGGTTCTTTGGATCGAAACGGCGGGGTTCCCACAGGAATCGGGAGCGACCAGGATTCCGCCAGAACCATTCTTGTGAAAAACAGGGCTGAAAACAAAAGAGAAGGACGGCCTCCCGGCCGGTCTTCCTCATTCCTGTCACGCGACTGTCGCGGTGTTCGAGATCCCTGAAGCGATCTTCCTGTTCGGGAAACCGACCGAAGGTGCCGGATAGGTTCTGGTGTCGCCGACCCAGTTGACTGCCCTCACCCTGTAACGGTACGTCGGGCCTGGCGCTGCAGTGCCGTCGGTATAGATCTTCGTCGATCCCTTTTGCGGCCCCGAATTGGAAGCAATCGTATTGATCAGCGTATAGGGGCCCGCGGCGGATGTGGCCCTGTAGACCGCCCAGTGGGTCTCGGTAACCGAGTTGTCCTGCCACGTGAGGCGGACATTGTTCCCGGTCCCCCTCACCGCGCTCAGGCTCGAAGGGTCATCAGGTTTCCCGCCGATTACCAGGTTATGCATCATGTCCATCTCCTCGTGCGCGAGGATATGGCAGTGCCAGACTTCCTCCCACCCGAGGTTTACCATGTGGTTGACGACATTCACAGGATTCCCCTGCGGATCCATGAATCCCAGGCCTCCCGGCCCGCCGTTCAGCTTCACCCCGAGCGGCATGGTCGGGTCGATCGCCCGGATACTGTTCGGGACGTCGAAGGGAACCTTGGGAGAAACTGCTCTTACGGCAACGATGGTATCCTCGAGCGGGCTGATCCTGATCGTGTCCTTCCAGCCGAGCTCGTTTGGATCAGGTTCCCTGATGAACCCGTCCCATCCGACGCGATTGATCAGCTGGAGGTGGACGAGGTGCCAGTGGACCGGGTGGGTATCCACCCCGTTGTGGGTGATCTTCCATAACTGGGTTCCGTCGCCGAGCGATCCGACCTGTGTACCCTGCATGGTATCATCAAGGAAATCGGTCGGAGGGCTGGAGTACCCGTATAATACAAGATTTTGTGCCGTTGCGGTGGGGGGCACCATTTCTATGCCCAGCATACCGCTCATCCTTCCGTACTGGTCGAAAGCCGCTCCCATCTCATCATGTATGGCTTTCGCCTGTATGGGGAGGGTCACCAGTCCACCGGTAAGGTTCCTGAAGGTATGGGTGGTGTACTGGTAGATCCGGACGAAGGTGTCCTGCGCAAAATTTCCATTGTACGCAGAGTTGTAATTCGCCTGCGGGATTATGATCCCTGGCTGGGAGGCTTCGAATACTCCCCTCTTTGTCGCGGTCTTCTCAAACACCGCGTTCAGTGTACTCAGGTCGTAGGGAGTGGCGGGTGAAGTGTTTGCCACCCTGATCTGCATGATAGTCCTTATATTGGGGCCGTATCCGGGTTGCGTGGTCGGAGTGCCTCCGGTATCGGTCAGATCCGGTTTGCCGGTGTAATAGTCGTACCTCGGATCGAGTGCCGGGAATGCGGCGGGAGCGTCGTTGTAGAGGATCAATGTCTTTCCGGCGAACCGCGAGAAGTCGATAATCACGTCCGCCCTCTCGGCGGGAGCGATGAGGAGGGCATGCTTGTCGACATTCCCGAAGTTGAACAGGGTCGGGTCGGTGACCCAGGTGACCGGCTGGTTCTCGACTACGACCGGCGCCGGCAGGAACCCGCTTTCAGTGCCTATCTGGATGAACGACGGGCCTCTGGTAGCGGGAGCCGGTACACCGCCTGCCCTCCCGTCGGTCGGCCAGTCTGGTGGGAAGGCGGGATTCGGTCTCGCATCTATCATCTTGACTTCCTTGCCGGAACCGACCTTACCGGTGGCGGGATCATATGCCTGGTAGAGCTGCAGATTAACGAAACGGTCGTCAGCTGCATTCAGGATACGGAACCGGTAAGCCTTCGGCTGCACGTTCACGAAGGGGTAGACTGCACCGTTCACTATCGGGGTATCCATGAATGCCTCCCCCACCGCGGAGGGATTTGGAGTCCCGGGCATCCTTGGCGGTTCCCAGGGAGCGGTCCCGTAGTAGGGGTTGGGAACCGTGCCGTTCGCTACCACGACAGGCGGCCAGAACCACGGACCGTAGTGCCAGCGTCCGAACGGGTTGACGCCGGACGGGTCGTAGGGGTTCTGTGCCGGGACATAGACGTGCGGATACCACAGGTCCCCTGTCCTTGGAGCCGGTCGTGTCGTTCCCCAGTTCCAGGTCGGGTCCTGTGCCCGGATAGTCCTGGCATCCACGAAGGTCCTGTCCTGGATGACCAGCGGGATCCCGAGATCCGGGAGGACCTTCTTATTGTCGGGGTTTACCCCGGACACATCCGAGCCGGTGATCAGGTCCTGCTCGACCTCGTCGGTCACCAGGTAGCCGGCAGCCTCGCCGGCATAGACGTTGAGCCTGGTGATACCGTGTGCGTGGTCATGGTAGAACATGAGACGTGAACTCTGCTGGTTGGTATAATAGAATGTCAGGACCCCCTGGGGAGGATTCGGCCCGGCATTGGGCATATCGGGGACGTTGTACACGCTCTCTCCCTTGGGGTAATCGGTAAGTTCTCCTGCCGGAGTCGTCCACTGGTAGGGTGTCCCGTCACTGATCCAGGGGACAATGCCACCATGAAGGTGGATCGTCGCACGGTTCTCCGTGTAATACACCGGGTATCCGGGTGTGGTTCCCATTCCCAGCGGACCCATCCCTGCCCCCATCACCGTGAAATCAACCGGAATAAACAGTTTTCCGGCATTCCTCCTGGGGAGCTTGTTCGTGAACTTGATCCGAACCGGCCGGTCTTTCTGGGAGACGATAACAGGACCGAGCTGGTGGAACCTGCTCACCGTCGGATCGGCAGTATTGGTCTGCCTGTACCCTCTCAGCCTGGTTGCCGGAAGGTCGGTATGCATCTTCTCGTTGTACTCGCCGAGTTCGATCTCATAGTAGTCGCAGCCGATGAGAGTGATAGCGGTTATCGAACCACCGACAACCGTTGCCTTCCCGATCGCCTGGGTG
>JAJRBP010000316.1 GCA_028679405.1 Methanoregulaceae archaeon
ATTGCTCTCGTCCTGGGCGCCGAACTTCGCCCGCTTCCACCCCTCGGAGATATAGTACATCTCCCTCAAGGTCGAGGAGCGGTTCTCGATCAGCTGCTGCTTCACAAACCCGATCACGTACGCCATCTTCAGCAGGTGGGTCGCACTCTTCGCCGTTGCCGCTGTACGCACGCTCTCCCGGTCGCCATACTTCCAGACCTCGGTCTCTTCATCGTACGCAATATTATATTTTGTACGGGTCGGGAGGGATATCGACGGGATCTCGCCCGACTTCATCTGGTCGTACCATCCGGATGCGATGGAGAGCAGGGCAGCCATCGATCGCTTGTCAAGGTCTTCTTTAGACATCGAGGTCCACCACCATTTTCTTTCCCTCCTCGATCCCACGGACGTCGAGCATCCCGCCACCCTTTCCTGAATACTCCGCCCGCCATACCTTGAGGGGAGGGATCGTCACCTTCCAGACCCTGGTGAACTGGCCGTCCAGTTCAGAGGAATAGTCGGGGGCCGGGGAGGCATCGCCGGCACTGTCTGCAGAGATATCGTACACCGAGGCTTCACACTCTTTCCCGGAGTAGTTGCTCACCTCGATGGTCACTCTCCCGTCGCGGGTCCATTTCTTCGTGATCAGCTTCCGCATGAGTCTTCCCTCGATTGGAGTGGTATCAATAGGCGGCTTCTCAACGATCTCGCTCACCTTCTGTGCAAGCTCAGGGATAATTGCGCAGACTGCCCTTGCCCGGTCTTCCTGCTGCCTGTTCCGGTCCCTCCGCGAGAGGTACTGTTTCAGTTCTCTTCCCAGGTCCTGGAGGGCGAGTACGATCTCATGCTCGATCACCGGGATCGACGCGACGGCATCCTTGCTCTCACTTGTGAACGGGACGTTGGTGGAGGCGACATGCACGAGTATCAGGAGCGGGCCTGACGGCAACCCCTGCTGTGAAATGCCGTAGGCCTTCCAGTTTATTTCTGCAATGGAAGTGGTGATTGCACATGCACCCTGCTGGTACATGAGCGGAACCCTGTTTGCAAAACGGAGGATCTGCGCATTTCCTTCGGGCTCGAGTTTTCCACCGTAACCAATAGCTGCTTCAACCACGAAGGGATTCCCTGAGTATACCCCGCCAGGTCTTGTCCTCGCCCGTGCAAAATCGAGCTGGAACTCTTTCTCGAGTCCCTTGGTGATCAGCTCTTCGCCGATCGGGGAGAGGCACTGGCCTGTCGGGGGGGCAGGCATCTCTACTGCCTGCATCGCCTCAATAAGGCGTTTCTGCTGCTCGTGGGTGAGCGATGCGACGGGGGTATCAGCTTTCAGCCCCGCCTTTGCGATGATTTCTGCTGCGGTCTTTTTACCCACCCGGGAGAACCCCTGGAGAAGGAACTCCCCAAGACATTCCCCGGAGGCCGCCACCATCCGTTTCAGCTGGCCTATCTCGATTCCATGGGGGTGCGGCTGGATCGCGGTCGGGCAGGCGATGACTTCATCGCTTACCCTCGCAAAACCGAAAGACTCGTCGTCAATCTCGACCATGATGCGGGCGTGGGGGTTGACTATAGACGTGTACCGCAGGTAGTCGAGAAGCCGTTTCCTCGCAGAGAGGTTCCCCTTGAACTCTATCTGGACACGTGTCCCATGGAGCCTGTCCCACTCGATCTCCTCGTCTGAAAGTATCTCAGGTTCGTTCGTTTCGATCCTGATCTGGAGCGAGATTCGGTGTGCCCTGCGATCGGCACCCGTCCTCGAGATCACGCTGGTCGGTACCCCCGCGGTGAGCTGGGCATACAGGACCGCCGCACTTATCCCGATTCCCTGCTGGCCCCGGCTCTGCCGGATCTGATGGAAGCGGGAGCCGTAAAGAAGTTTCCCGAATATCAGAGGAATCTGGTCCGGCACTATCCCGGGACCATTGTCCTCGACGATAATCCTGACGATCTCATCGGGCAGACGCTGGACCCGGATATATACGTCGGGGAGGACCCCCGCCTCCTCGCATGCGTCGAGAGCGTTGTCGACCGCCTCCTTCACAGTGGTGATGATCCCGCGGTTCGGCGAGTCGAAGCCAAGGAGGTGCTTGTTCTTCTCGAAAAATTCTGCGACACTTATCGTCCGCTGTTTCCGTGCAAGTTCGTCAGCGAGAGCCACATCCGGTCACCTCGTGTATCAGGTCCCCTATAGTGGTCTCTTTCTGTGCCCCTGTGGAGAGGTTCTTCAGGGTGACGGTCCTTCGCTCTGTCTCACGATCCCCGACGATCGCAGCAAACGTCGCGTTCCTGGAAGCGTGGGAGAGTTGCGCCGCTACTCCCCGGCCCATGAGGTCGATCTCTGCAGGGATACCAGCGTTACGGATGCTGCGGCATACCTCAAGCGCCCATAGCCTCGAGTTCCCCATGGAAAGGACGGAGACTTTCGGTTCGCTTTCCAGGGGGACGTTATCCCCCAGCGCCACCATCACCCTGTCGAATCCTATCGCAAAACCACAGGAAGGGACGTCGTCTCCCCCGAAGAGGTGTGCGAGCCGGTAGGACCCGCCACCGAGGATCTGGTTCTCGGCTCCAAGGTTCTCTGCGAAACCTTCGAAAACAAGACCGGTATAATAGTCGAGCCCCCGGGCGATGCCTGCATTGATGCTGTACCGGATCCCCATGGAGTCCAGGATCGAGAAGGTCTCCCTGATCCGGGTGCTCTCTGCGATCTCCCCGGTTATCCCGAACACCTCGTCGAGCGACCTGCAGCCGACCAGCGAGGTGAGTGAATCCAACAGGTCTCCTTTCTCCTTCGAAGACAGGAATTCTTCCAGGGCCCTGTAATCCTTCTTGTCGAGGTGGGCCATGATTATCCGCCTGTCCACCGGATCGATCTCTGCCAGCAGGGCCTTCACGAACGAGAGGTGCCCGACCTGGAGTGAGAACGAGACCCCGGTCTTCTCGAGCAGCTCGTACGCGAGCATCACGATCTCGGCATCGGCAGCCGGTGTCCCGGCTCCTATCAATTCGACCCCGAACTGCCAGAACTGGCGGTATCTTCCCTTCTGGGGGCGTTCGTACCGGAAGCAATCTGAAAAATAATACCACCTGAGCGGTTTTGGCAGCATCCGGGCTTCGTTCACATACATCCTGAGGACCGATGCCGTGATCTCGGGCCGGA
>JAJRBP010000245.1 GCA_028679405.1 Methanoregulaceae archaeon
CAAGAGCATTGCCGTCTGCATCCTGAACGTAAGTCTTCTTCCACTTCAGGGCACCCCCCGGCCCTACCCGGAAGATGGTGAGACCCGGCGGGTCTCCGGTCCTCCCGGAAACGACAAAGCAGCCATCGGCGGCCTGGATTACATCGCAGGCATAATGGACGACACCGTCCGCCCCGATATACTTCTGCCATGTCACCGCCCCGTTCGCGTCCGTTCTCACCATGTGGATCTGCCCACCGCCCGCGTAGGAGTCCCCGATGATGATGAAGCCGCTGTCACCGGTCTGCCTGAACGAACGTGCGATCTCGTCTCCCGGCCCGCCATAGGTTTTTACCCACGATTTTACCCCGTTCTTGTCGGTTTTCAACACACCGGCCTGGTAACCCTTCCCTTCAGCCGTCATCGCAAACAGGACTGCATATCCTCCGTCCTTCGTTGCCTCAACCCTCAACGGGCCGAGCATGCCGGTATTCCCGACCTTCTTCTGCCACTGGACCACTCCGCCGGCATCCGTCTTTACAAGAAGCATCGTCACGATCCCCTCGTCCATGCCCTTCACCCCGAGGATATACCCCCCGTCCGGGGTCTGCCGGACGGAGGTCCCGTAGTTGTGCAGATGGGTGCCGTAGGACTTCATCCACTCCATCGCGCCGCCTGCGGTAATCTTCACGAGTATGGCTTTGTCGGAGTAGGTCCTGGTGCGCCAGTCATACTTCCTCCCGTCACCCGCAATGATGGATCCGCCGTCCCTGGTCCTTTCGATCGCGTTCCCCTTCCATTCCCAGAAAAGCAGGGTGAAGACCTTCTGCCACGTGGCTGCATCCGCACCCGGTCCGGAAGCGGAACCAGTCGCGGAGAAATTCTCTGTTGCTCCCGCATTCTGGTATGGTTCAGATGCACAGGCGGCGTTCATCGTGAAAACTGATACCAGGACCAGACAGCCCAGGCATAATATCCCCATTCTCCTTTTCATTTCCGGTAATTCCCCTGGTCTGTTATGCATATTTCCCTCCCGGGAAACAGCTTTCGGGTGAAGGAGGGGTATCCTGTTGAAAATATATATCTTCCTTTTTCTATCGTACGCTTTTTTTCCAGGACCCGGAAAATCATCCCCTCCCGGATCCCATCTCCGGCCCCGGGATGGTGAAATCCGGGGAATTCCTGCGAAGGACACCGTGTAAAAAAAGAGAGGTCACGCGTTCCCGTTCGCGTCCGTCTTGACCACGTAGATCCCGTAATCGGTTGACGATCCGATCTTCCCGCCGGTGCCCCCGATGACATACCCGCCGTCAGAGGTCTGCTGGACTTCCCTGGCATAGTCCTGCCCGGACCCGCCGAAGAATTTATTCCACTGCATCGTGCCCTGGGGATTGACCTTGAGAAGGACGTACTGGGTATCGCTCGCCGAGACATACCTCTCTCCGGCGATAATATATCCCCCGTCCGTGGTCTGCCGGATCGCTTTCCCCATTCATCCCACAGAAAGCGGGTAGGATTTTTGCCACTTTATCCCGCCTGCAGGTCCGGTCTTTATGACTGCAATACCCCCTGGATTACCGGTGATCTCACCCGTGATGGCATATCCCCCGTCGGCGGTCTGGACGATCGAGCGGCCATAGTGATGCACATTTTCGTTCCCGATGATCTTCTGCCACGCGACCGCCCCTTTGTCACCGGTCTTCACCAGGTACATTTTTACCATCGGCCTTCCGGAATCACCGAGAATGATGAATCCCCCGTCGCTCGTCTGCTCGAATGAGTATGGCTGGTTGATTCCAGGTCCCCCGTATAACTTCATCCACTGCTTCACACCGTTCGAATCGGTCTTCAGTAAGACCATCTGCTGTTCCTTCCCTTCGACCCATACGCCGAAGAGGATGGCATACCCGCCGTCCCTGGTGACCCTGAGCTCGATGGGCTCGTTCGTCCCGACTTTCTTACGCCACTGGACGGTTCCGGCCGCATCTGTCTTGATCAGGAACATCCATCCCATGCCATTTTCCTGTCCGAACTGCGCGATTATATAGCCGCCATCCGGTGTCGGGCGGACGGACTTGCAGAAGGTCTTCGCTCTCCCGCCGTACGATTTCATCCATTGCATCCCACCATTCGGGTCCAGCTTGACGATAACCGCTCTCTGGACTGACGTACGGGTACGCAAGTCATACTTCGTCCCATCGCCCCCGATGATATACCCCCCGTCAGGCGTCTGGGAGATGGAGTTCGCTCCCCAGGTCCAGAATAGCATGGTGTAGACCTTCTGCCATGTCACTGCATCCGTTCCCGGACTGGGAGTGCCGGATACGTTCGCAATGTTCCCGTTCTCCTGTCCGGCCCCGGTCCCGGTCGATGCAGAAACACTGCTGATCGACAGAATAATCCCAAAAACGAGGCAGAGAATCCATAATTTCCCCGACATATCCTTCATTCCTGTGTACTCCCCTGACCGGTCCGGCATACCCGATCCCGGGGAAGACCTTCCGGTAATTGCTGGTATTCCAGAGCAGGATATATAATTTTCTTTTTATATCCCTTAATTTTTTTTAACTCATAGAGAAGCTGCGATGATATACCAGTGAGGGCTGAAAAAAGAAAAACGAAGGCAGCCAGGGTTCGAGGAAAGGTACTCAGAGTATAACGAGAGCGGCACCCTCCGGAGATACGAAACGTGGGAAACCTCTTCATTCCCAGATGCCATCAGGCCTATCCACTGCACAATTCGCGCCGATCCGGAAAAAGGAATGTTTATTAAGCGGAAGTTCTCTCAGAGTCATTCTGGTGCGGTCGATGATCAGAGAAGGAATGATATTTGCCGTCGGCCACTGGACGGTAAAGCCCGGAAAGGAAGAACTGTTCCTGGAAAAATGGCAGGAATTTGCACAGTGGACACTGAACCATTCCAGGGGCAGCAGGTGGGTGTACATGGTCCGGGACCAGGAACAGGAAAATACGTTCATCTCTTTCGGCCCCTGGGAATCGCTGGAGAGCATTGCACAGTGGCGGCAGTCCTCAAAGTTCGAATCTGCGGTGGCAGAGTTCCGGGAGCTCTGTGATGAGGTCCGGACAACCACGATGAGGGAGGCGGTATATCTCAAACGATAGTCTCACCTTCCCCGAATTCTCTCCACCATCCGAAGGATACGGACCGGGATCCAAGGGTTCCTGCGGACAGGAAGTGAGTCGCGGGACATGAGGAGGAACCTTTTTTTGTAACAGGCGAAGGAGATATGCCTTCGTCAACGCATCCATGGAAAAAAAGATTTTTCAGGTCACCGTGAACGTGACCGCGTTCGAGAGCCCGCCCAGGTCTCCCGGGTTCCGGACCCGTACGACCCTGTTTCCCGCAGTGGCGATATCGGCAGCAAGGATAATTGCCTGCACCCTCGTCGCAGATATATAGGTCGTCGTCTTTTCGACCCCGTTCCACCGGACCCTGCTCGTCGGGAGGAAATGGTTTCCATCCACGTACAGCGCGAACCCGGTCATGCCATGCACCCTCGTTGTCGGCCGGATCCTGGTGATCGCCGGGATATCCTTCACCTTGAAGATCGCCGGATTCGAGAGTCCTCCGGTGGGCCCGGGGTTCCGGACCCGTACCACCTTGTTGCCCGACGTTGCCACATCGGCAGCCGGGATCGTGGCGGTTATGTGGTTTGGTGCAAGAAACGTGGTCGCTTTCGCAACGCCGTTCCACCTGACCACGCTGGTCGCGGTGAAGTTTGTGCCCCACACGTGCAGCGTGAACCCGGGAGTACCTGAATTCCTTGAAGCCGGGTTCAGGTTGTTGATCGCAGGCACCGCATCAATTCCCGCTGCAGGATTGTCATCGGGAACTGCAAGGGCCGGGGCAACCAGACAGATGGCGGCTGCAATCGCCACCCCGTACACGAGCCATGCCCCCCTCCCGTTCATCCAACTGTCTTTCCCAGTTCTTTTCATAGAAGTGATTCACCCCCTGAAATCTCCGCCGGGAGTCAGTATACTCCTGGACCTGCATGCGCAGGTGAATGCCTGAGGTCTGAACGAATTGCCGTGCCCGGCGGTCTTGTCGGCCGGAGCCAGAAATAAGATCCTGTCGGGTACTGGTCGAACAAATCTTACCAAATGACCCCCGACCTACAGTGAGCCTTCAGCGTCAGGATATATATTCTTTTTCCGGACCCTGGTGCCAGGGGATTTCAGGAATATAGTGTTATCTGAAATTCCGGTCCCTGGTGCCAAGGGATTTCAGGAATAAAGTGTTATCGGAAATTCCGGTCCCTTCAGGAGAAAAGGCAGCAGGGGCTATGCCAGGACCCCTGCGTCGTTCATGAGCAGCCAGTACCCCTTCGCAGGCTCGATATCCTCCTGGTAACTCGGGTTCGTGTTGAAGATCGCAGGCTCGTATGCCTGCATGACGGAATCGTACCCGACTGCCTTCACCCAGTCGTCCCTGATGTTGAGGAAGGCATTCTGCGCTGATATCGCGGCGGACTCCGACGATCCTATGGCATTCCACCCCGGGTAGAGCTGTTTCTGCGGAGGTGTTGCAGGGGAAGTGTCGAACTGGAGGGGAATAACAACCGTCGAGGCCGAGTATACCCATATGCCGTCCAGAGGCTTGATCACGTCGCCGGCGTGGACCTGGTCGAAGAGGTGAGTCTGCGAGTTGTACAGGAACACCGAGTGGTGCGCCATATCGACGCCGGCAAAGAGGACTCCTGCCATGTTGTAGCCCTGTGCAAGGACTCTCGGCACCGAGACGAAATTCCAGCCCGGGTGAATATCGATCTCATTCGCGGCGAGCACGGGTGCAGGGATAAATACCGAAGCCAGGACGAGGAATACCATAACACAAAGTGTACTATTCCGCATTACGAAAACCCCATTCGCATACGTGGTAGATTTCCATTCGGCGAAGAAAAAGGTATCTGCCGGAAAAGATACAATCATCGGCCCGGACCCGGGTAAAGGTGCGCCCGCCCTCGTCCGTTGCCCGCAGTCCGCGGGAAAACCGGCTGGAGCCCCCTCCGCACCTCATCTGCTTTCCCGCGGGCGATCCGGCTCTCTTCACGATGGCCTGATTACCCTTGCACCAGTGGTGATGTTAACTGCCCCAAAAGGCGTCCTGGTTCTCTTCTCGATGCCCTGATTACCCTTGCACCAGTGGCGATGTTCACTGCCTCAAAAGGCGATCCGGCTCATTTCACGATGGCCTGATTACCCTGTTAATCCTGTCCCGGTAGGGCAGCAGGGAGTCATACAGGTTTGTAGCCCGGGGAACGGCCGGACAATTCACCCCGGCGTACGGACCATCGACGCCCGCAAACACGTTGAGGTGGTTCTTCCGGAGAAATGGGGCCCACCTCCGCACCATCTGCGGTTCGGGATAGATATCGCGGAGTGATGTAGTGGATGCAGACTCGTAATTCAACAAGGTACATCGCATCATTTCCCTGTCTTCTGAAACTTTGCTCCCCATCACCACGCCTTCTGCCATGCCGAGAACTATCCCTGCAGCCATAACAAAAAGGAACACACCAAAAATCCACTGGAAAGTCCTGGATCCATGGCGGCTTTTGTAAATTGCCAGAAATCCCATGTACAGTCCGATAATTCCGGGGAGCCCGAATGTCACGTACCTGGAGGAGAGTGCCTGTTCCACCCCAAAGCCCCCTCTTCCAATCGTCGATATCCCGGCGGACAGGAACCAGAAGAGGATCAGCGCAAGCCAGATGCTGCATTTTTCTGCCAGGGAATGCACGAGAAGAAAGTAAACCAGGGCGGCAGCAAGCGCGAACAACAGGATACCGATCATGAGTGAATACGCGACAAAGATTCCTCCCCAGGGCCCCACACCGAGCGGAGAACCAAGATACGCCAGGAAATACGCAGCCGCCCCGGCAGGGTTCATGGCCGCGTACGACAACCCGGGCAGGTCCCCGGACCTCTTCCAGTTCATAAAATAGACCAGGAAGAGCACCACCGAGGAAAGACACCAGGAAGCCAGCGCGTTCCTATCCTTTCTCCAGAAGAGGAGAAACCCACCCACGGGCCAGATGAGAAGCCCGTTTAAGAATGAAAAGGATGCGACGACTGCTCCCGCAACTGCTGCCAGGAACGACGCATCCGCTCCGGTTGAT
>JAJRBP010000014.1 GCA_028679405.1 Methanoregulaceae archaeon
ACGCCGAGATCATCCTGTATCCTGACTGGAGAAGGAAACCGATAACCACGAACGATCCGAGCGGATCGATGTACACAGCCCACGGAAGGCCGGCACAAAAGAGCGAGAGGAGCAGGGCAAAAAGGACCACGAGGTTCGCGAAGGCCTTCATCCGGAAAAGACGCCATTGCGAGTCCATAAGGGGTGAGGGGTCCAGGCAGGCTATCCGGTAGTTCCTGACCCAGAAGAAGACGTTTGTGCCGATGACGACCACAAGGACGACGACCCCGAGCACGACCCCGCCGGTCCCAAGCGACGCCGGGACAAGAAGGCGATAGACAGTTGCGATGACGAGAATGACAAGCGAGATGAGCATGAGGCCGCCCGTGATAACCCGGGCAATATTCTCAAGTTTCCCCATCCCATAGTCGTAGATCCCCTGGTCACCCCGTGCGATCCTCCTCGCGATAATGTAGGCGACAAACGTGGCCACGGCCTCATTTACCGTTTTTGCGGTCGATGAATAGAGGGTAACAGATCCCGAGAGGACAGACGCAACGAGCTTCGGGATGGCAGGAGCTATCGCCCCGATCAGGCTGAAGAGAACCGCTCTCTCGCGGTACTTCTCAGTCGTCCGGACTGCCTCTTTCCTTTCCGACAGGACCTCCCCGATGCCACCCATCCGGTTCATCCTATCGTTGAACTCTTCCGTAGAAAAACCCAGACGGTTTTTTTGTTATCTCCCTGATTCCTGCGGGATGGAGACGACACGCGACTGATCTTTTCGGAAAGCGTCACCCTCTTTACAGACAGTGAACAATCCTCTTCATGCATCTCCATTCCCTGTTCGTGTGCATGATCGCGGGCTTCTTCCTCATGGCTGCAATCTTTGCGGCGGGCTGCAGCTCGACACCGCGTGAAACATCTTTGAATAATCCTTCGGAAAAGGGACTCCCGGACAGGACCCTTTCCCGGCCTGTCGGATCAGGGTCACCGGTTCTTTCACCTGCAATACCCGCTCCTGCTGGAGGGCGGACTCCCCTGCCGATCGATACAGGAACCGCCCTGTATGAAAATATCACTGCAATCTCCGATACCCTGAAGTCCATCACGGCCGAGTGGGATCCGACGGGGATGTCCTGCAGCGGACGCTCCTGTACCGGGTCTTTCATCGACTCGGCAGGGAATACCCTGGTAGTAAAAGCGACCCTGTACGGAAGTGTGGAGGATGCACAGTCTGCATATGATGCCGCGAAGACCCAGGCCGGAAGAACGGTCGATCTTGCGGTAGCAGACGGGGGGTATGCCTGGCAGCGCCTGAAGACGGCAGGGGCGGGAGTGATCGACAGGAATGCGGTATTCCAGATCGACTATTCAGGCATCCAGGGGGCAGCCGACATCTCGGCGGTAACTTCTGTTGCATCCGATCTCGCCGGCGCACTCGGGGGAACATAGTAAAGCCAGGGCTCTCACCCGGAAGAGAGACTCCCGGCCGATCCCCTGCCGGTCCTCCATCGATCGGGAATTGACCTGCTTTGAATTATTCCGGGTCTGTCCGGGCCGAAAAACAAGGCGGAAGAGGCACTTTGGTGTGATCTGCGGGTCAGGACAATCCGCCCTTAGTTTCCGCAGTCCATTGCGGGGGAGTTTTGCATACATGCATGCCGTTCCCGGGAGGTTATAAGAACCGCTATGAGAGAGATCCCATGAATGCAAAAGACCATGAGAAATACCGGGATCAGGACAGGTGACACCGTCTACAACCTTTCCCTCTCGAGCGAAGACCTGTCATCCGTGTATCCGGGTATGATCAGGTATGTGCTCGAGGTGCGGGCAGGGGAGGAGGTCGTTGCAAAGTTCTCCACCAATACGTACGAGTATTCTCCTACCAACCCGCTCCAGGCCGAGTCGGTTGCGATGAGGATGGCAGACCGGTGGGAGGAGGAGATCAGGGAATCCCCGCAGGAATTCCTCGCATCGGCAAACGTGAAGGGGAAAGCAGGAGAAACCGGTTCCCACGCCGACGTGGTCATCATCCAGGGGAGCCCGAGAGCGGACGGCAACTCCGGGATCCTGGCCGGATGGGCTTTGGAAACCGCACAAGGACTTGAACGGAGCGTGGAAGTGATCTATCCCCATGACCTCGGGATCAGGCCGTGCATCGGTTGTTACCAGTGCTACAATACCGGTTCCTGCGCGATCGAGGACGAGATGCGCTCGATCATCCGGTCGGTCGCGGAGTGCAGCCTTCTCATCGTCTGCTCCCCGGTCTACACCAACTCAGTCCCCGGAAGCCTCAAGGTACTCGTGGACCGGTTCATGGCATACCATGCAAAACGGCTTGTCTCCGGAGGGAAAACCGGCCAGAGGGGGCTGATCTTCTCGGTCTCGGGAAGGAAGGGTATGGATAACTTCACCTGCGTGACAAGAGTGCTCGACGCATTCATGAGAAACATCGGCATCGTCCCTTCGGGAGAACTGTTGCTCGACGGGATGGACCGGATCCATGACATCCGGGCGGTTCCAGGTGTTGAAGAGCGCACCCGCTCGCTTGTAAGGGAAGCCATCGGTTCTCGGGGATAATCAGGTATTCCTGGCAGCATCGGGTTTTCGTCAAAAGGACTTCCGTGATCCACGACGAAAGGCACGCACCCTGAAAATGATATGCTGATACACACGCTCCCGGCCTTATCAGCATTCCCCTGATCCTCCATATCATCCTGAACTCTCCCTTGTATTCGTAGTGCGGGTCCCGGACAGTTACGCACCACATACATCGGCGATATACTCCCGGGGATCCAATACCCACAGTGAAGAGTGATGGGCAGCAGGATCATCCTCCATGTCGACATGGACAGCTTCTTTGCCTCGGTCGAGGTGCGAGACCGGCCGGATCTCAGGGGAAAACCAGTGGTGATCGGGGCAGACCCGAAAGGCGGAAAAGGGCGCGGGGTGGTGAGCACAGCCTCCTACGAGGCGAGGGCATTTGGCATCCATTCTGCCATGCCCATCTCCACCGCGTACAGGCTCTGCCCGGATGCGGTCTTCCTCCCCCCTGATTTCTCCAAATACGTCCCGACCTCTGAAAGAATTTTCGCGATCCTCTCGGGCTACTCTCCCGACGTCCTCCAGGTAAGCATCGACGAAGCATACCTCGACATCGTATCTGCAGTTGACTTCGAAGGCGCGACCGTTGTCGGCCGGCGGATCAAGGACGAGATCCTGATGAAAGAGCGGCTGACCTGTTCGGTCGGGATCGGCCCGAGCCGGATCGTCGCCAAGATCGCCTCCGACTTCAGAAAACCGGACGGTCTCACGGTAGTCAGGCCGAAGGACGTCGAAGGGTTTCTCGGGCCGCTCCCGGTGGAGAAGATCCCTGGTATCGGCCGGAAGACCGCTGCAACACTCCATGCACTCGGTATCAGGCTGGTCGGGGATCTCGCGGCCGTGGATGTCCAGGAGCTCTCCGCTCATTTCGGAAAGTGGGGCCTGGTGATGCACGAACTCGCCCTCGGTCGGGACGCGTATGAGTTTCGGAGCGGGAAGGCGTCCAGGTCCATCGGGAGGGAGACCACCTTCGAGCAGGATACCGGCGATCCCCCGGTAGTCCTGGAAAAACTCGACCGCGTTTCTGAACAAGTCCACCGTGCCCTGGTCCGGGAAGACCTCACCTTCAGAACGCTGACGGTAAAAATCAGGTTCGAGGGGTTCGAGACCCGCACGCGTTCCAGGACGCTTGAACGCCGGGCCAGGGACCTTGAGACGATCTCGGGCCTCGCACGGGACCTGCTTTCCGGCCACCTGTCCGGCCGGAAGATCCGGCTCATTGGCGTGCGCCTTTCAGGACTGGAAGAGGGAGGGGAGAAACAGAAGACCCTCGCCGAATTCTAACACAGAAAAGGGGTACCGTTTGACGGCGCCGCTATTCACTGTCAAATCAATCCTTTTTGGATCTAACCCGATCCCCGGCTCCGGAATTACAGATTCCATTGATGCTGGTTCCCTTTCCTGGCCCGGAGGGAAAAAATGACATAAAAAAAAGAAAACCCGGCGTTACTGGAACCGGGACTGGTACTCGCGGACAACGGCGCTCGACTGGGCCCCGGAGAGGAGCCGCTCCATCTCGCGCACGGGTAGAACGTAGACCTGTCGTTCTATCAGGGCAGTGAGCTCGTGTTTCTTCGGTTGCACCATCGGGGAGAGCCACGCCACGCCCTCCTGCTCCCCCGTCCGCCCTATCACCTCGACCACCTGGTCGCCGACGAGCAGCGGGATCTCCTCGGGCGGGAGGAAGTAACTTCCGCCCGCGATCTCCATGACAAGCCCCCGGCCACTGCGGCGGGCCCTTCCGGCCCTGGAATATGTATCACGGATCTCAGGTCGCATACCGATCACCACAACTCAGTTGTCCCGGCAGGATGTAAAGGTGGCGTCAGACACCAAAATGAGCCTTGAATGAAAAAATAAGAGAGATTTTTGATTTTTAGTGAAACCCTTTGCGGGCGTGGATCCGGGCGTACGGGATACCAGATCTGCCGATTTCGAAATCCTGGAAAATTAAGTGAGCTGGTGCCGGCCCCCAAACGTAGTGTCAAGCATCCGCGAGGCGTTCTGGATCAGTCCGAGGAACCTCGATGGCAGGCCGGTCTGACCCACCTGGCCCTGGCCTTCGCCGCCTTCCCCCACCTGCATGCTGCCGTTCACGATGTCGGGGAGTGCGGTGCTCCGGTCGAGTGTCGGGACCGGTACAGGTGTAACGTTAAGGAAGGTGCGCCAGTCCTTCACTGTCATATTCGTGATATTGCCGATCGTCTGGTTATCACGGGGCGGGGCCCTCCGGGTTGTGTCCGGGGTCACCCCGGTACCGGAGGGTCCGGGAGGGGGTGCGATTTCAGTGGTGTTCAGCTCCTCGAGAATGCCCGGGGTAAACGGCGGGAGTGCAGGCGATGGGGCTTCCCCGGTATCGTATGTCGGCCACGGGAATGGCGAACTGTCAGCCGTGGTATCCGGGACGGGGGTGGGAGGAATCGTGGTCGGTCCGGGGAGCTGGTGCGTCGTGGGGATCACCTTAACAGGCGATGTGGGCAGTGTGGCCGGAAGTGTGGTCCGGACAGGTGTTGGCGGTATCGGGACTGAAGGTTCCCGTACTGGCGTCGTGACAGGAACGGGGACGAGATCCTCGGTCTTCACCTGCGCGGGCGTCGTCGGGAGTGGTGTCGGTACGGGAATGGGGGTATCGTAATATACCGGCCGGGTTGTCGGGAGCGGTGTCGGTACCGGAATGGTGGTATCGTAATATACCGGCCGGGTCGTCGGGAGCGGTGTCGGTACCGGAATGGTGGTATCATAATATACCGGCCGGGTCGTCGTGAGCGTGGTGGGGACGGGAATGGGGGTATCATAATATACCGGCCGGGTCGTTGGGAGCGGAGTGGGCCCGGACGGTGGTGCAGTCGTCGTATCTGTTGCGGGCCGATGCCGGACAGGTTCCGTCCTTGTCGCAACTGGTGTGGGGGTGGGAAGGGAAGGAGAAGGTATCGCAGGAACAGCCGCCGTTGGAGTGACTTCGGGTGGACGGCGGGACTGTCCCGTCTGTTCCGGAATCGCCGTGGGAGTTAATGGTAGAGGTGTAACGGTATCATGACGTTCGGGCAGGGTTGTCGGAAGCGGAGTGATTGAGATAGGAACGGTCGTTGTATCGGCACCCGGCTGACCCCTTACGGGTCCGGGAGCTGTTTGCGTGGGAGAGGGGAGGGGAGCCGGACGTGTTTCAGGAGAAACCGTTGGTGTTGCCACTGGTGGGCGGCGGGACGGTTCGGTCCTTACCGGAGTCGCGACAGGGGTCGTTTCAGGGACATCCGTTGCCTGGCCGGCGGGTGTCACCGTCTGACCCGGCGTCGCCTCCGGGGAATTCTTATCTGATCCAGGCGGGCTGGCCCCCCCCGGCAGACCTCCCGTGAGCAGGAGCAGCAATAAAGTGGGATCATTCCAGGGCTTCTGTTCCTTCGTGACCTCCGGCGACGGGGTTGCCGTCGGGGTCGGGGTCGGAGTCGGGGTCAGGTATACGGAATGGACCGGCCCGGGCAGGTCAGGTTCCGGCATTTCGGTCTGGTCGGGAAGAGCGGCCGTTATCCCGGGTACACCTGGTGCCTGAGGAGCAGGTACCTGGGTTTCCTGCGGGAGCGGTCCGGTCACACCGGTATCGGCACCCCGGCCCGACAGTTCGAATGCGAGCACCGGCCAGTATGCGGAGTAAAGGTGATTCCTCTCGGAGACCTGTATCCGGCCTCCGGAGGACTGCTTCACTGCCTGCTCGCCCCCCTCCGAGATAAACCCTACGCGGATCCTCGAGACCGTGTAGGAACCGGGAGGGAACTCTTCCGACAGCAGGACGCGGCGGGAGAAAGACCAGGTGTCGTCAGAGACCGCGACGAACGCTTCCTCCGCGCCAAGCTCGACAGGACCGGAAGGACCGTTGATCCTGCCCTCGAAACAGTTTAAAGGCGTCCTCGACTGGGCGAGGACCGAGATAACGAGCACGTCACCCTGGCTGAATTCTTTTCCGTTCAGTGTGACGGAGATCAAAAGAGGGGTCTCGGCAACCACTGCCTGGACTGAGAGGGAGAGTATACAGATAATGCAGGCAGAGAGTATCAGTCTTGTTCGCATTCGGCTCTCCAGTACAAGAGGGGGCTTCATTCACGGATCCGTCGCCCATTCACGGGCATTTTTCTTGTATAAAAAGTATCCGGATCTGTAAGTATAAAAAGATTATGCGATTTTCGAGAAAATATCTCAAATTTTCCCGATCGTTCCCCAAAGCAATGGAATCCGGCACTCACCCGATCACAAGGTAGGCGACAAGCGAGAAGATCAGGGTCAGGAGAAGAAGTGCTGCACTCAGCGGTGGGATCATCACGAGCAGGGTGTTCACCGTTCCCGCGAGCTGGGCGATCCGGTTCGACCCGAAGACTACGATCCGTTCCACGTTCGCAGTACTCGACGCCACCTCTGCAGGTGCCATATCGTCAAGTGCCAGCCGGACTGCCTGTTCGGTATAGGGCAGGATCTTGTCGGCCGGGACTCTCATCCCGACAGGGTTCTTCCCGCTGATCGTGTTGACCACGTGGGAGTCGGTGGTCATGATCTCGGCCTCGTCCACGAGGGCGAGGAGCCGGTCGCGGAGGATCTCCCTGACGCCTGCGGCAACATTGTTCCCGTC
>JAJRBP010000283.1 GCA_028679405.1 Methanoregulaceae archaeon
GAAACCGGGACGCGTCCTCCTCTCCTCCCTCAAAATAAATGCAGATGTCAATATCAGACTCCCTGTCTGCCCGTCCCTCGGCAACAGAGCCATAGAGCATGACGAAGCGTACCCTGGAAAAAGCGGGCACTTCTTTGAGTACGGCAAGGATATCTTCACAGGTCGGTAGCATATATTCCATTCTTTTGCAGGAATATGCTCTCTCAAGCCTTTAAGGATTCCCTGACTCATCACGGATGCTCCCTGCCCTATGGCGATCCTGAAAAAGGAATGCCGATATGGTTCCTATGACATCACGGGATTCAGGACCATTGCCAGCTGCCCGATCCGTCAGGAAGTCCTTCAGCCGAGCGGCCTCGGAGATCACCCGCAAAAAAATTTCAAAAAAAAATGAACGATATCCTTCACACCTGCCCCTTCAACCCAGTCTCGGGCGTCTTCCCTGGATTCACTCCCGACGGAGCGATGGTACCACAGACGTCTTGTCCATATTCCGGGATTCCAAACGTGACGGTCCCGTACTTTTTTCCGCTCCCGGTGCCAGCTTTCACGGGGACTTCCCAGTCTCGCCAGATCCGCCTGATCCCCCCCGGGAGCACCTCGTAGTACTTCCACCCGTCCGGCAGTGCATGGACCCAGCACTCCTTCTGCACGAACCCCGGGTCGCCCACGGAGCGGAGCCGGTCCATCTCGTTCCCGTACAGGACAACTATCGCGTGCGCATCCGGCACGGGCGTTCTCGAGTGGCGGACCATGACGAGCAGGATCTCCGCGTTTCGTGCGGCAAAAAGATCGGGAGGAGAGGGGTTCCCGAACCACCGGCTCACGATCCACTCCTGCTGTTTCAGGAGTTGGCAGGCCTCGTACTCGGCGAGGCTTCCCTTCCGGTAGGGTGCGGTCATGCGGGCACCCCCGCACGTATTCTTACGGTGTACTCGTCCTGCCCGCAGCGCCCGGTTTCGTGTCCTGTGATTCCGTCCGAATCCTCGCTGTTACGAATACCGGTATGTTCAATGCTTTCGTTCAAAACCTCGCAGTGACCGGGATACTTGTGTCCTGTCGTTCCTCCTGCATCCCGGTTGGCATGACATGTATGTCCTGTGCTACTTTCCACATCCTGCCCGGTCTCAGCTCCCGGAGTGTGACGGGGAGTCTCCCCCATATCCGGGAGATCATCTCCGGTGGTGGTGCTCATTCGCTGCATGTGCCGTTCCTTCCGCGTGAGATGTGCGTGACCGTGATGTCCGTCGATCGACTCGTGGTACGCAGGGCGTGCGATTTCTTCGCCTGGTTCTGTTCTCTGGGCGTTGCGGAGGGAGCCGGCGTCCTGGTCTGGTTCGACCAGCTCCATGGAGTGTTTCTTTTCCTGTTTCATGGTATTCACGTTCTTTGATTCGTTCACTGTTGCAACAATAATCAGGGGTCGTTCAGCGCCTCCGCTCTGGAGGAACGGTGCTGGCCGGTGATCAGGGAACTGGACTGCCACCCCTGAATTGTTTCGGGATGCGGTCCAATCGAGATTCTACAAACCTGTCAGGTTCCCTGAAGGCATCTCACGTTGATGAAAAATGAAGGAGAAATGGATCTTCGAGGGTACCCGGAGAGGGAGCATGACGCATGTTCCCGACCTTGCCACCCTTTGCGATGCTGCCGGCCGGATTATCCCGGTCAGCACCTCCACCACGGTCCTGGCCAGGACGATCCTGGTGACGACTGCCGCGCGTAAAAATGGCGTATTGACAACCGTTCGCACCGTCCTGACCAGTCTCGTGAGGAATTGCCGGATCATTGCTGTAATGAGAGTGTCACTTGTTCCGGAGATAAAGGTTGTGGCCCCAAGGAGGGAAAGACGCGCAAAATAAAGGAAATTCCTGTTTTGCCGGGCGATAAATCCAGGACATGAGGAGAGCGCGACGGAGAGAGGGGGAAACAGGAAAAACATGGGAGATCTGGCGGGGAAAAAGGTGAAAATTGTGCAGATGCGGCATCATGACCGCTCACTCCGGAGAAGGAGATCCTAAGGCTGGTCCGATGATCACAGGATCCGAATTCTTCAGTGTAGCTCTTCATCATGAATCAGAAACCTATTTCTCCTTCCCGACTGACCTCACGGGAGATAATGCGCTATATCGTCACCGGGGGGGCCGGGTTCATCGGCTCGCATGTCGCCGAAGGGCTCGCAGGGAAGCACGAAGTGGTCGTGCTTGATAACCTCTTCTCAGGGAAACTGGAGAACATCGCCCACCTATTGGATCGCATTACTTTTGTGCGGGGGAGTGTGACCGACCTCCCGCTTCTCAAGAAGGTATTCACCGGTGCCGACGGAGTCTTTCACGAGGCGGCGATCGCCTCGGTCCCCCTCTCCGTGCGTGACCCGCTCGCCACGAACGAGGTAAATGTGAGCGGCACCCTCAACGTCGCCATCGCCGCGAGGGACTGCGGGGTGAAGAAGGTCGTCTTTGCCTCGTCGTCTGCGGTGTACGGGAACGATCCGACGCTCCCCAAGCGGGAGGACATGATGCCGGACCCCGTTTCACCGTACGCGGTCTCGAAGCTGACCGGGGAATATTATCTTCGGAATTTCTCAGACCTCTACGACCTGAAGACCGTCTCCCTGCGCTACTTCAACGTCTTCGGACCCCGGCAGGACCCCGACTCCGAATATGCCGCGGTGATCCCGAAATTTATTGCGAGGCTCCAGAAAAAGCAAGCTCCCATTATTTACGGCGACGGTGGCCAGACAAGAGATTTCATCTTTGTGAGGGATGTCGTGGATGCGAACATCAGGGCAATGGAAAGGAGTGCGCAGGGAGTGTACAATATCGCGAGCGGACGCGGGACCAGCGTGAATACCCTCGCGGGAATACTCATCTCCCTCTCCGGCATCCCGGGAAGTCCGGTGTACGAAAAGGCACGTGAGGGGGATATCTATCATTCATATGCAGATATTTCCCGGGCCCGGGATGCATTTGAGTATACCGCGGCGAGCTCACTGGAAGAAGGGTTGAAAGAAACCGCAGAGTGGTTTGAAAATCAGCAGGGAGACTTATATATAATTCATTATGGGGGTAGATAGTGAGGAATGACCTGATCGTCTTTGAACCGGTCACTTCGGGGATTCCTTCCCGCGAAAGGACAGGTCGGGACAGGCATCCCGTAACGATTATCCTAGCCCAGGGGGCATATTCCCCCCGCCGATGAGCCTCCGCTCTGCAGATCGCGAACGCAGAATTCCCCACGCTCCCCGGAGCCGTGCGGTACTGGGCATGGATCGTACGAGGAGAAACGGGTGAGCAGGGGGTACGGATTCACCCCAGGGTTCGCCGTGATTTTACGATCGGAAGAAGCCGGGCCGACTTATGAGTGCAATTTGTTATTCCAGGATCTCCTGGTCGAACGAGGCGACCCAGGGATCCGGCTGTGCTCCTCGTCGCATTGACGGCCATACACGCCTTTTTTCGAGGGGATCGACCTTTGGTATCTCCCGGTGATGCTTCAAGGTCCAGCCCCGCTACATCTGTACAATTCCAGCCGATTATCTGGCGTATTTTGTAAAAAGAATTGATTTATTTAAGAATTTCCTTAAGGTATCCCCCGACTTCCACTGGACCCGCATCCCGGGGGCAAAACGGAGCACGTACAGGAGTTATTTGACCGTGCCCCTCGATACCTTTCCAGTCTCTCTCCGGGATGATCTTTTGATGAAGCAGGAGGGAGATTCTTCGCGGCGTCCCCGAGGACCTGGATGTTCCGAAGGATTGCATCCTTTCGGATCTCATCACGACACAGTGATCTTATATTCAACGACGAGGGGATATTCCCAAAAAAAAGGTGGTTTAGAACCTGAAAAAGGAGAAGTTAAAGAATCCAAATGCGTCCATGATCATCTGCACGGGGTTCTCCTCATCAGATGGCGTCGCCTGGACTATGTTGGCGCCATTGCCCTGGGTCCCGCTTGCTTCATGCTCCCAGGGGGGATCGAGGAGGAAAAATCCTCCCAATATCGAATCTCCTGCGGGCAGTCCACCCTCGGGGGCCGAGGGATCATAGTACCTGAACCCCTCGTTGTACTGTTCCGTCCCTACTGGAATAACCATCGGGGGCGGCCAGTTACCCGGGCTGATCGTCGTGAGCTGGAAGGCAGTGATGCTCTTCAGGGTCCCCTGCAGGGAACCTGTCATGGTCACGGTGTTATTGACGACCGGGTCGACCATCACCACTATCGGCTTCACATTCAGGTGGAGTATCCCCGACGTATTCGGTGACAGGTCGCCGAGCTTCCAGGTCACCGTGCGTGTCATCGGGTCGAAGACGCCGTCGTGGTCGGCCGAGACAAAGGTGAGGAGATTCGGGATCGTATCGACGACCGTCGTATTGTCCAGGTCCGGAAGGGGAGCACACCCTGACGCATTGTAGCCAAACCCTATGGTGTACTGGAACTCGACACCTGAATTGATCATCTCATCCTCGGGGATAGGTGTACCGTTCAACCAGTTCTGGGACTTCGCGAGGACCAGGAGCGCCTGGAGCTGCCGGCAGTTGATGAAGTTCTGGTTCGTGAGAATCGGTACGCTCGCGTTGATCTCCACCGTCCTGTTCGGTGTCATCTGGATCCAGCCGCTCTGCGGGGTCTCG
>JAJRBP010000268.1 GCA_028679405.1 Methanoregulaceae archaeon
GGGGGAGGGCGATCCCCCGCTTTCGAACTCCTCCGCATGCGACCGCACTCCGAAGTACACGACAGCCAGGTGATCGTCATCGGGCCGGAGATTGACCAGGTAGCCGAGGGCTCGGCCGTTCCCCTCGCGATCCTTATCGATGTGGCCGGAAAGAATATGCGGAAAGATTATGAGCCCGTCCTTGAGCGGCGGATCCACAATTTCGTCAATTATGGAGAGGGGTCCTGGCACGTCGCCCAGCGCGACCTGATCTGGGTGAGGCTCTCGAAGGAGGCGGTCGCAAACGGCGTCCGGATAGAGCACCTCGGGAAGCTGCTCGCCGCAAAGTTCAGGATCGATTTCCCGATGCTCCTCGACGCGGTCCAGGTCACCCTGTACACCGACGGGGCGAAGGTCCTCGAGATGAAGAAGGAGGCGGAACAGGTGTACGAGGCACGCGACCGGCGCATCCAGGGGATGAAGGACACCGATGTCGAGACCTATTACTCCTGCACGCTCTGCCAGACGTTTGCGCCGAACCATGTCTGTATCATCACCCCGGAGCGTCCTGCGCTCTGCGGGGCGATCTCGTGGCTTGACGGGAAGATCGCGTTCGAGATCTCGCCGTCCGGCGCGAACCAGCCGGTCCAGAAGGGGACGATGATCGACCGGGCACGGGGCGAGTTCGAGGGGGTGAACCGGTTCGTGAAGAAGGCATCGCACGGCGAGGTGGACCGGTGCTCGCTCTACAGCCTGATGGAATACCCGATGACCTGCTGCGGATGTTTCGAGTGCATCGCGCTCATGCTCCCCGAGGTGAACGGCGTGATGGTGGTGAACAGGGAGTTCAAGGGAGATACGCCCTCCGGCATGAGCTTCTCCACCCTTGCAGGCACGATCGGAGGAGGTGCGCAGACGCCGGGGTTTGCCGGAATCTCGAAGAACTACATCCTCTCGGAGCGGTTCCTCCAGGCGGAGGGGGGGATCGCGAGGCTCGTCTGGATGCCGGCCGCCCTGAAGGAGGAACTCGGGGACCGGCTGAAAAAACGGCTCGAAGAGATCGGGATGCCCGGGCTCTTCGACCAGATCGCCGACGAGAACACGGCAAAGACCATCGAGGAGCTGATCGCGTTCCTCGCGAAGGTCGGTCACCCGGCGCTCACGATGGCGCCGCTGCTCTGACGGGGGAAGGCGTTTGACCGACGGAGGATCGGACTGGTCCGGAAAGATCGGCGAGGTGGTCCTTGGGGCGACGGCCGCCGACGGTGGTACGAGGAAGGTAAGCTACCGGGTCGGGGGGGATGACGACCTCCCGTTCCTCGGCGGATGCACATCGGGCCACCGGCCCCTTGTTGCATACGAGATCTGCGACGATCCCGGCCTCTGGCCGCAGATCGTCCGCGATTATTGCGGCGACCTCGTAAACGACCCGGCCTCATGGTCGAAGGCAGCGGAACGTGAGTACGGGGCTGACCTGATCAGGCTCTCGCTCACGAGCACCAGGCGACGGGGGTTTTCAGACTTTGCGGCACTCGGGAAGACCGTGCATGACGTTCTCCATGCGACAGGCCTCCCGCTTATCATCGAAGGATCGAACGACCCCCAGATAGACTCGGAAGTGTTCCAGCAGTGCGGCGAGGCGGGCCAGGGCGAGCGGCTCCTCCTCGGAACCGCCGAAGCGGGCAGGTACCGAAGCGTTGCGGCCGCAGCGCTCGCGTACGGCCATGGGGTGATCGCGCAGTCACCGATCGATATCAACCTCGCGAAGCAGCTGAACATCCTCCTCAAGGAGATCGGCGTCCCGCTGGATCGCGTGGTGATCGATCCCTATACCGGAGCCCTTGGATATGGGTTTGAGTATTCGTACTCGGTGATGGAGCGGATCCGGTACTCGGCGCTGAAGGGTGACCAGGACCTCCAGGTCCCGATGATCAGCGCCGCTTCCGATTCGCTCAACATCAAGGAGGTCCGTGAGGCCGAACCGGCGATCCGGGATGAAATGGCGGTCAGGTGGGAGTTTTATGCAGCCCTCCCCGCAATCGTCGCGGGTGCGGCGATCGTGGTCGTCCGGCACCCGGGAACGGTGAAGGCCCTCAGGGATGCGGTTGAGAAGATGTGGCCCGGGGAGGTGACTGCGAATGCCGCTCAAGGCGCTTGACATCTACAAGCTCCTCCCGAAGAAGAACTGCAAGGAGTGCGGCGACCCGACCTGCCTTACCTTCGCGATGAAGCTAGCGAGCGGAAAAGGGGACGTGACGAAGTGCCCCTACCTGGACGAGGACGCGAAAGTGGTGCTCGGGGCATCGACACGGCCCCCGATCCAGCTCGTCAGGGTCGGGGTCGGGGAACTCAGGTTCGGGGTCGGCGATGAGTTCGTCCTCTTCAGGCACGAGAAAACATTCTATCACCCGACCGCCCTGATGATCTCGGTCTCGGACCGCTGGACTGCAGACGAGATCCGGGTCCAGACCAGGCGGGTCGCATCCGACCACCTCGTCCGGGTCGGAGCCGATCTTCGTCTCAACGGTATTGCCATCAGGAACGATTCGGGATCGCCCGAGGCGTTCGGGAAGGCGGTCGCAGCAGTCGAGGAGACCGCAACGCACCTGCCCGAGGTCCTTATGGCGACGGACCCGGCCGCCCAGGAAGCAGGACTCGCGTCGTGCGGGCATTTCCGCCCGCTCATCCATGCGGCGACCATGGAGACCTACCCGGCGATGTGCGGGCTGGCAAAGAAGTTCGGCTGCCCGCTCGTGATCAGTGCACCGGACCTTGCGACTCTGTCCGATCTCTCGAAGCGCTGCACTGCCGAGGGGGTCGCCAGGTTGATGCTCGATGTCTCCCCGTCCTCCCTTGCCGACTACATCCCTGCGGCGACCCTGATACGGAGGCTCGCGATCTGCCGGGCGCAGCCCGAGTTCGGGTACCCGGTCTTCCTCGACGCGACAAGGTACGGGAACCAGGACACCGCGATCGCGCTCGGGATCCTGAAGTACGCCTCGGTGATCGCCACTGAAACCCTCCCCCCGGCAACGCTCCGGGCGGCGCTCACGCTCAGGCAGAACATCTACACCGACCCCCAGAAACCGATCCAGATGAACCCTGGTCTGTACCCTATCGGATCCCCGGGGAAGGACGCCCCGGTCCTCATGACCGTGAACTTCTCGCTCACGTTCTTCACCCTCCAGGGATACCTCGAATCCGCACGGGTCCCGTGCTACATGCTCATTGTCGACACCGAGGGGCTCTCCGTCCTCACAGCGGTCGCGTCCGGAAAACTGAACGAAACGCTCGTGAAGGAATCGCTGAAACGGTTCGACGTCGGGTCTTCGGTCACCCACAGGAAGCTGATCATCCCGGGATATGCATCTCCCCTGTCCGGTAGGATCGAGGAGGAGACCGGGTGGAAGGTGCTCGTCGGACCGAGGGATGCCGCCGAGATCGGTGAATATCTTGCCCAGGAGTGGAAGTCCTGAGATGCCCGTCGTCACGTTCCTCCCCGGGTACAGGAAAGCGACGGTGAGCGAGGGCGGCACCATCCTCGAGGCGGCGCAGAAGGCCGGCCTCCAGATGAACGTGGTCTGCGGCGGCCAGGGGAAATGCGGGAAGTGCATCGTCCAGGTGAAGAGCGGGAGGTTCTCGTTCGATTCTGAGAAGTTCGGGCGGGTGTTCTCTCCCGAGGAGATCGCATCCGGATTCTGTCTTGCCTGCCAGGCGACTGTCGGTGGGGACGTGCATGTGATCGTTCCCGAGAGCTCGCTTATCCAGGAGCAGAAGATCCTGATCGAGGGGCTCGGGATCGAGACGGAGTTCAACCCTTCGATATGGAAGTACTACCTCGAGCTCACCCCGCCCACGCTCGAGGACCCTTCACCCGACCTCACCCGCCTCCTCTGGGCGATCCAGAAGAAAGGAGGGCCGGTCGCCGAGAAGATCTACGCCCCGCTCGAGGTGCTCCAGAGTGCCCCGAGGGTGCTCCGGGACAGCGGCTGGCGGGTCACTGCAACGGTCGCACTGGTGCCCGGCGGGTACCGTCTCATCGACCTTGAGAAAGGGGATACCTCGAAGAACCTCTACGGCGCCGCGGTCGACCTCGGCACCACCACCATCGTGGTATACTTACGAAGCCTCGTCGACGGCAAGGTCGTCGGGGTGGCGTCCAATTACAACCGGCAGATCTCCTGCGGCGAGGACATCCTTTCCCGCGTGAATTACGCGAAGAAACATGGCCTGGAGCCGCTCCAGGAACTCGCCGCCGAGAGTATCAACCAGGCGATCACGACGGCAGCCAACAACGCCTCGATCGACCGCGACGATATCTACGAGGTGGTCGTCGCAGGGAACACCATCATGACGCATATCCTGATGGGGATCGACCCGGCCTACATGATCGAGGAGCCGTATGTTCCTGTCGTCCGGAGGTACCTGACCACCTCGGGGGCGCGGGTAGGCCTTGAGGTCGACCGGGACGCAGGAGTCTTCATCTTCCCTGCGGTGAGTGACTTCATCGGGGGCGACATCGTCGCCGACATCCTTTCCTGCGGCATGGCGGAGCAGGAAGAGATCACGCTGATGGTCGATATCGGGACGAACTTCGAGGTGGTGCTGGGGAACAAGGAATGGATGTTCTCGTGCGCCGGGGCGGCAGGGCCTGCCCTCGAGGGAGGAGAGGTCCTCTTCGGCATGCGTGCGAACCCTGGCGCAATCGAGAGGGTCTCGATAGACCCCGCCACCCTCACCCCCTCGTACGAGACGATCAACCATGAAAAACCCAGGGGGATCACCGGTTCCGGCCTGATCGACATCCTTGCCGAGCTCCTCCGTGCCTGCGTGATAGACCGGACCGGCAGGATCAATACGTCGATAGAGAACCGCCGGATCCGCACCGGGCAGTATTTCCCCGAGTACGTGGTGGCCTGGAAGGGCGAGACTGCGATCGGGAAGGACATCGTGATCACCGAGAACGACATCAAGAACCTGATCATGTCGAAGGCTTCGGTACTCGGGGCCTGCATCACCCTCATGAACCAGGCCGGGATCACCAGGGAGCAGATCGACGGCATCGCGTTCTCGGGGGCGTTCGGGAACTACATCAACAAGGAGAACGCGATCATGATCGGCCTCATCCCGGAGGTACCTATCGAGAGGATCCGGAATATCGGGAACGGTGCGGTCGCAGGTGCAAACATCGCCCTGATCAACCGGAAGAAGCGGAAGGTGCTCGACGAGATCGCGCGGAACATCGCGTACGTGGAGCTGAATGCGGAGTCATCCTTCATGGACGAGTACACGAGGGCAGCATTCCTCCCGCACACGGACCTCGGCCTCTTCCCCAAGGTTGAGAAATTTCTCGACGAGTGCAGGCTCCGGTCCAGGGAGCACCCATGAAGTCAGCGGGCGCACGGCGGGTTCCTGGCAATACCGGGGGCCTGGTGACGCATGGGCCTGGGTTCATGCAGGGATACCTGACGAATGGCGGATTGATGCGCACATGCGTAATCTCCGGGAGATATGCGGTCGTTCCCCTGTGGCCCGGCCCGGAGGACCGGTAAATGTCGCGGATGCTCTGCCCGCCGGGGAGCCTTGCGACCGGGATCGGGGCACTCCCCCACATTGACCCGGATGCGGGCTGCAGGGCGGTCCTCGAGGCATTTCCAGAATTCCCCTACGCCCCGACGCTCCCGAACCGGGGGCCGTGCGAGGCGATCGTATTCTCTGACGTGCAGTTCCTCCCCGGGAGGGTCCGCGAGGAAGGCCGGATCTACTCGGACACGCGAAAGGACCTGACCGCCGAGATGGAAAAGATCTACCTGGATTACGTCGAGGGCAACTACACCAGGTATGCGCCGACCGAGCGATATGCCTCAGGGTTCCACGCGATGATGCGCCAGGACCTTTCAGGGTCCTGCAAGGTGAAGTGCCAGCTCACCGGCCCCGTCACGCTCGGGATGCAGGTGACCGACCTTGAGAAGAAGCCGCTCTGGTACGACGGTCAGTTTGCAGACGTGCTGCCGAAGATGATCGCGCTCCGGGCAAGGTGGTACGAGAAGGAGATGATTGCGAGGACCGGGATCGACGAGACCCTGGTCGTCCTGAATGAGCCATACCTTGCGTCGATCGGTTCTTCCGTAGTACCGGTCGATCCCGAAACCGTCAGGACAGGGTGGCAGGACATCGCGATGATGATCGACGGCGGACTGGGCGTGCACTGCTGCTCGAATACGGACTGGGGGTTTGTCATGTCGCTCCGTCCTTCGGTCGTCTCCCTCGATGCATATGCAAATGCCCCGGAATTCCTCCTCTACAGGGATGACCTCGTCTCGTACTACGAGGACGGCGGTGTGGTGGCATGGGGCATCGTCCCGGCCGATCACCGGGTGTTCTCGACCGGGACGGTCGACTCGCTCCATGAAAAATACCTCGGGATCCGGAAGGCGGTCACAGAGTATGTCCCTGAGAAGGTCTTTGACGCCCAGTCGCTCATCACCCCGAACTGCGGGATCAGGTTCGCGGACGAAGCGGGGGCGGCAGAGATCATGGGGGCTGCGGCGGAGATATCGAGGCGGGTACGGGAAATAGCCGGGAACCCCTGAAGTATCCGGTCTGGGGGCAAGGAGAACCGGCAGGAATTTTCCTCAAATCTTTTGCACTGCATCGAAGGAATCCGGCTGGAAGTCGACATGAAGACCACCGGGTACCCGGATAAGTTTATGGGAATTTAACCAGCAGGAATAAGTCACACTCCCGTTGATGAATTCTCTCGAAAAATTGATTTTTGAAAAACCGGTTCCTAAGGTGCGCTCGCCGTCAGCTCACCGGGGGCATTCATGAACAGCCAGTATCCCTTCATCGGATACATCGGGTTTGAATCGGTATGGATACCGCTGCCGTTCCGGATGATCGAGGGCTCATACCGCTGGGCTACCGGGTCGAACCCGATGAGCGTGGTCCACTGGCCTGCCACCGGCAACAGCAGTTCGTGTGCTGACCCCTGGTTCCGGGAAGGTGTCCCGATTGCATTCCAGCCCTGGAAGAGGTTGACCGATAGAGGGGGAGAAGACAGATTCGAATCGAATACGAGCGGCACCTGTTTCCGGACTGTCGAATATACCCATATGCCATAAAGGGGCATCACCTCGTCGTCCGGAACTAGCTGGTGCCAGGTATGGTTCATGGCTGAGAACGCAAAGAGCGAGTGTCCTCCGCTGTCGACATCCCCGAATACCGCGGCTGCAGTATCATTTCCCGGAACGAGCCGGTCCGGAACCGAAATAAAGTTCCATCCGGGCTCAAGGGAGATGCGGGCGGTCCCCTGAGTCTCCCCGGACGCGAATACTGCAACCGCCCTTTTCACCGTGTCGGAACCGATGCCGTTTGAAACGGTGAGCGTGATTGTGTACGTCTGGTTCACCGTCGAATTGAAGATATGGACCGGGTTTTCAAGGCTTGAATTTGGGCTTCCATCGCCAAAATTCCATCGGTAATCAAGTGGAGGTGTACCAGATGACGCGCCGGTGAACTGGACGTACAGCGGGGATGTACCGGAAACCGGGAACTGACTGAATTCAGCGGACGGGTCCTGGTCTCCACGTACGATAAACTGCCCCCCCGCCCGGGCGTCGACAGTGATGCCGGATACCGCAATGCTGTACATTCCGGGCGCATAACCGGCCGTATCGACAGGGAACGACCACTCATTTATCCTGTCGCCGCC
>JAJRBP010000063.1 GCA_028679405.1 Methanoregulaceae archaeon
ATGAGATCGATGCGCTGATCCCGAAACGCGGGACATACATGGGCTCTTCTCATGTGACTGAGAGCGTGGTCTCGCAGATCCTGACAGAACTCGATGGCCTCGAGGAGCTGAAGAACGTCACCGTCATCGGCGCCACGAACAGGCCTGACATGCTCGATCCTGCACTCATGAGGCCCGGGAGAATGGAGCGACACATCTATGTGCCACCGCCCGATGCGGAGAGCAGGAGGAAGATCCTCGAGGTCTACCTCAGGAATGCCGAGGCGATCCTGTCAGGTGACATCGGCATCGATGACCTCGTCCCAAGGACCGAAGGGTACGTGGGCGCCGATATCGAGGCACTGGTCCGCGAGGCAAAACTCGGGGCGATGAGGGAATTCATCTCTCTCATGGGAGCCAAGAGCGAGGAGGAGCGGATGAAAGCGGCGGTGAACATACGGATCACGAAACAGCACTTCGAAGAGGCGATGAAGCGGGTGAAGGGCTCGCTCGACAAAGACACTCTTGAAACCGCCGAACGCCAGTCATGGTCCATGCTGTACAACCAGGATCAGCGGGCGATCCTCGAGAATGGAGCGGCAGCGGTGAAGCGTGGTGAATTGCAGAGAATCCCTGAATCCGAGACAAAACCCCTGTACACCTCGGTATTCCTCCAGAGGAACAAGGATTTCAACGAGATCAAGCGCCTGACCGTACTGATTGAGGAGAGATTCTCGGAGATCATGAAGGGGCCGGGGATCTCCTACCTCCCCCCCGCGGTTTGAGGTCCCTGATAGGAAGGAAGAATCGGGTAGAAAAGGATGACATTCTCGAACGATACATTTCAGAAGATTGGAGAGTTGCTGCGCACTCTCATTGATGAAGCAGGAACAGAAGGAACAGACATGCCAGTCTCGGTGAACATCGTGATGATCAATATGCCAAAAGAACAGGGGAATGCCGGTTGCAGGATTGCAGACAATCCAATCGAGCCGGAAATCGAGATTCAGAAGGTAGGAGACGAGGTAAAGATCGTGACTGGGCTTCCCGGGATCTCTGCAGATCGTATCATCTTCTCTCTCGACGGACCGCACCTGTCGATACGAGGGGAAGAGAATGGCCTTCGCTACCACGCATCTGCATCCGTGCCCGTCCCCGAGAAGGATTCGGTCCGAATCTCGTTCCGAAATGGGGTATTCGAGATCAGTTACCGGGAGCTGCCCCCGGACAGAAACGAGCTCCTCCAGTAACGAATGATATAAAATCCCCATACTTTTATACCCGTACTGCAACTATGTAACTGAGTGATTCTATGCCAAAGACCACCATTTCTGTGATAAAAGCGGATATTGGAAGTTTTCCCGGGCATTCCCGCACCCACCCGAAAATTCTCGAGAAAGCGGCCAAGATCCTGAAGGAGGAGGAGGGAAAACTCCTCATCGACTCGTTCGTCACCCATTGCGGCGATGACCTTGAGTTGATCATGACCCATACAAGGGGAGAGGACAACCCCGAGATCCATGGTCTGGCCTGGAAGGTCTTTACTGAAGGGGCCGCAATGGCCAAGGAGATGAAGCTCTATGGGGCTGGCCAGGACATCCTCTCGGATGCGTTCTCCGGCAACGTGAAGGGTATGGGTCCCGGTGTTGCTGAGATGGAGTTCGAGGAGCGGGCGAGCGATCCGGTCCTCGTGTTCATGGCGGATAAAACCGAGCCGGGCGCATGGAACTATTTCCTCTATCGTATCTTTGCAGATCCGATGACGAATCCCGGGCTTGTCATCGACCCGAACATGCACGAGGGGTTCATCTTCGAGGTACACGATGTGGTCGACAAGAGGAAGATCCGGTTCCGGACTCCTGAAGAGTCCTATTCCCTCCTCGCATACATAGGTGCCCCTTCCAGGTACGTAGTTAAGGGAGTCTGGAGAAAGGACGGTCTTGTCGCCGCCTCGACCAGCACGCAGCGCTTAAACATGCTTGCAGGAAGGTACGTCGGCAAGGACGACCCGGTCATGGTTGTCCGGGCACAGAGCGGCCTCCCGTCGGTCGGCGAAGTTATCGACCCGTTTGCGACCCCTGTCATCGTTGCCGGATGGATGCGTGGATCTCATCACGGGCCCCTGATGCCTGTCGGCCTGTGCGATGCAAACTGTACGAGATTCGATGGTCCTCCACGGGTGATCTGCCTTGGTTTCCAGGTATCGAACGGGAAACTGATCGGTCCCGCGGACATGTTCGATGACGTTGCATTCGACAGGGTAAGGAGTAAAGTAAACGAGATTGCCGATATCATGAGAGCCCACGGCCCGTTCGAGCCGCACCGTCTCTCCCTTGAAGAAATGGAATATACTACCCTGCCTGGTGTGGAGAAACAGCTGAAAGACCGCTGGCAGCCGTTGGATTAAATATTTTCCCAATTTTAGAATTATTCTGCGTAAAAGAGAATGAAGCCGGACCGGCTTTGGACAGATCGGGTGAGATGAGCCTCCTGGCAAACTTTAATTATCTCACCTCCCTTAATTAAGGCAGATGGTGAACAGCATCGTACTCCCGATAAAAAAGGTTTTTTCACTTGTGGATTCGAAGATTACGGTCGAGATCAAGGATGATGTCCGAAAACTTCAGGGCAGACTGGTCGCGGTGGACGAGTATCTGAATCTCCATATGGATGAGACATTCGAGATGACCGGGGATAAACGGGGCAGGAACCTCGGAACCGTTGTCATCCGGGGTAACAACATCCTCTCGATCGCCCCGGTAGCCTGAGCAGATATGTCAAACCCTGTAGAAGACGCTCTCAAGGTGATCCAGTCGAGGCCCGAGGGAGTCCTCCAGAGCGAGCTCTGGAAGATCCTCGATGTCGACAGCCGGAAATGCTCACGTATCGTGAAGAAACTCCTGGAGACCGGGCTCGTGGAGCGGGCCGAATTCAAGCGGGAGGGGATCAAGACCTACCTCCTCCGGGCGAAACAGCGTCCCATTGACCCTGGTCAGATAATGGCGGGCGATGAACTCGTCCCCTGTATCGGATGCGACAGGGAGTGCATCGTCGAGGAATGCACCGATCTCATGGACTGGATGTACGAACTCGCGATTTGCGAGAAAGAAGAGCCCGGCTGAGCCAGTCCATCAAACTGTTTTTGGTACGTTCATTTTTATGGGCAGGTATCGATACTTGTCTGGTTACTTTCGTAACCGGTGAACAAGTTCATGACAATCCTGAAATCTATCGGAGTGATGTCCCTTGCCAAGATATTTGCAGTCCTCGGGGCAATCATGGGATTCATCGCTGGAGTAATTTTCGCCCTCCTCAGCCTGGCACTGGGACCGCTGATGAACACAGCGAATGTTTTCCCGATGGCAGGGATCGGGATCGCGGCGATTGTAGTGTTCCCGATTATGTACGCAATTTTCGGATTCATCGCCGGGGCTATAGAGGCTTTCCTT
>JAJRBP010000176.1 GCA_028679405.1 Methanoregulaceae archaeon
ATGAAAGTACGAGTGAAGGCATTTGCCCAGTTTCGTGAAATTCTCGGAGGCGAGAACGAGGTCGAGGTACCCGATGGATCGGGAGCGGTAGAGATACTCCACAGGATGGGAGAGCTGTCAAAGCCTGCCCTGGAGACCCTCTTCGATGCCGATAACCGGTTGCGCCCCCACGTGATCGTCATGGTGAACGGGAAGCGGATGAAAGCCGGCGAGAACCCCCCCCTCGCTGATGGCGATGAGATCGCCGTGTTTCCTCCGGTTGCGGGAGGATAGGTCGATGATCGCTGTCACGCGTGACGATATCGATGTTGCCGGTATGATAGAGAGGGCTACGGCCCGGAGCACGGGGGCGGTCGTGACCTTCGTCGGGACCGTCCGGGACGACGAGGTCGATGCCATCGAGGTGGAAGTGTACGAGGAGGTCGCGCTTCGCGAACTCGAGGAGATCGCCGGTGAAGCGAAGGATCGGTTCTCACTCCATGCAGCAGACGTGGTCCACCGGTCCGGCCGCCTCCGTGTGGGCGAGAAGATCGTAGTGATCGTCACCAGCGCAGGTCACCGGGAGGAAGCCTTTGCGGGGTGCAGGTACATCATCGAACGCCTGAAGGAGAGAGTCCCGATCTGGAAACGGGAGATCGGGCCGGACGGGGAGCGCTGGGTCCCTGGGGAGCACGACCCGTCCCGGTGACACGACCGCACCCCTTTTGTGGAACCCGTGCCAACACTCCTTCCGAGATCGTGGTGGCACCTGTTATCTCAGTCCTCCTTGTAGACGACGAGCCCGGGCTGCTCGACGTCAGCAGGATATACCTCGGGAGAGACGGGGAGTATGAAGTATCCTGTTCTTCCTCCGGACCGGAGGCGATCAGCCTGCTGGATAAGGGACATTTCGACGCCATCGTGTCCGATTACCAGATGCCGGGAATGGACGGGATCGAGCTCCTCAAGCAGCTCAGATCGAACGGAAACCAGATCCCGTTCATCATCTTCACGGGCAGGGGCCGCGAGCACGTGGTGATCGAGGCGATGAACCATGGCGCCGATTTCTTCCTCCAGAAGGGCGGTGACCCGAAGGCGCAGTTTGCCGACCTGAAGAACGCGATCAGGGTGGCAGTCCAGAGGAGGAGAGCCGAGCAGGCCCTGCTCCAGTCCGAGGCGATGTACCGTTCTATCGTCGAGAACACCGGGACGGCCTGCGCGATCATCGAAGGGGATACGACGATCTCCCTTGTGAACGCCTATTTCGCACATATCTCGGGCTATTCACGCGAGGAGATAGAAGGGCGGATGAGCTGGACGTCCTTCGTGTCGCCGGATGATCTCGCCCGGATGAAGAAGTACCACAGCGCCCGGAGGAAGGCGAACGGGAGGGCTCCGCGGAATTACGAGTTTGGATTCGTCAACCGGAACGGCAGGATCCGCGAGATGACCATAACGGTAGGCATTATCCCCGGCACCACAAAATCGGTCGCCTCTTTCCTCGATATTACCGACAGAAAGAAGATGGAGACGTCCCTCCGGGAGCGCGAACAGGTCCTCCGGTCGTTCCTGGACAGTATCCCGGATGCATCGATCATCATCGACAAGGCGGGAAACGGCCTCTACGTAAACATGGCCGCGGTGAAACTGGGAGGTCTCTCCACGCCGGAGGAGGCCCTGTCCAGGAGTGTCTTTGATTTCATCCATCCATCCTGCACCGAACGGGTGGTGCAGGACCTCTCAACCCTCCGGGAGGGCCCGGGCAGCACCAGGTCGGAGTACCTGGTCAGGACCGCAGACGGATCGATGACCTGGATGGAGGGACTCGGGACCGGGATCACCTTCAGGGGTGAACCCGCAAACCTTGTCACGCTCCGGGATATCACGGAGAGGAAACGTATCGAGACGACCCTCCAGGAGAGCGAGCAGAGGTATAAGGACTTTGCCGAACTCCTCCCGCAGATCGTCTTCGAGACCGACCTTTCAGGGAAGATCACGTTCGGGAACAGGAAGGCATTCACAATCTGCAGGTACGACCAGGCTGATTTCGAGAATGGCCTCAACCTGTACCAGATGATCGTGCCTGAAGACCGCGAGAGGATCCGGAACGATATCAGACGGGTCTGTGCGGGAGCCCAGACTGCAGGGACACGGTGCACGATCGTAAGGAAGGACGGGACCACCTTTCCCGCACGGGCATATTCAGCCCCTGTGGTCCGGGATGGCCGGACTGTCGGGATGAGGGGGATCGTGGTCGACCTCTCTGAACAGCAGGCGGCCGAGGGATCACTCCGCGAGAGCGAGGGTCTGCTCCGGAATATCATGAACAACATCCCGATGGGGGTGTTCCGTAGCAGTGCGGGCGACGGGAAGATCGTCATGGCGAACATCGAACTTGCCGGTATCTTCGGGTACGACTCGGTCGGGGCGCTGATGGAAGTCCCGATCCTCGAACTGTATGCCGATCCTGCTGATCGCGGGAAGTTCATAAGACACCTTCGCGACCATGGACATGTCGGGAGGCTTGAGATCCGGTTCCGGAGAAAGGACGGCTCACTGATCCTCGGGCGGATATCAGCGACGTACCTTTCCACCCCGGAAGGGGGCATTGATTACATAGACGGGGTTATCGAGGATATCACCAGGGAGAAGGCCGGGGAAGCCGAACGCGAACGTCTCGCAGGCGAGGTCGGAAGGCAGGGGCACCTCCTGGACGCGATCTTCGGAGTTACCCCCGTCAGCCTCTACGTGTACGACCGGGAGTGCAGGTTCACCTATGTCTCCTCGACCGGAGCACGCCAGATCGGAATGACCCCGGAGGAGATGATCGGGAAGCACTGGAAAGACCTGGGCCTGCCTTCCACGGCACTGGAAAAGATCGAGGACGATGTCCAGAGCGTGTTTGAAAAAGGCAAAGCCCTTCATTCACAGGTCACCTGGCCTGTCGCTACCGGAGTCCGGATTTTCGAGTACGAGATGGTCCCGATGCAGGACAACTCCGGACGCATCACGTCCGTGGTCAATACCGTCATCGACGTTACCGAACGGACCCGGGCCGAGAATGCCGGGAAACAGGCGAACCGGAGGCTGCACCTCCTTTCAGGCATCACCCGGCACGATATCCTCAACCAGCTCACGGCCCTCCGGGGGTACCTCGAACTCATAGAGACGGCCGATGCGGTCCAGGGCCGCTTCCTTGCACAGAGCAAGGCCGCTGCCGGGCGTATCGGGGAACAGATCCTTTTCACCCGCGACTACCAGGAGATCGGGATGAATGCCCCGCAGTGGCAGCTGGTCGCCGGGTCGGTCTCGGCTGCGGCGGACATGATCGATGCCGAAGGGATCGATCCCGCCTGTTCCGCAGGGGATCTCGAGGTTTTCGCCGACCCCCTCCTGAGCCGTGTCTTCTCCAACCTGATCGAAAACTCCCTCCGCCATGGCGAGCGGGTGTCGCAGATCCGGGTGACCGCCCATGCCGATGGGGAAAGGCTGCGAATCGTCTACGAGGACGACGGGTGCGGGATTCCCC
>JAJRBP010000288.1 GCA_028679405.1 Methanoregulaceae archaeon
AACCGGCAAACCAATCAGCCTGGGTGGCTCGGAAGGGAGGATGGATGCGACCGCCCGCGGAGGATGGTACGTGATATCTGAGGCGGCGGGCGACTACGGGATCCAACTCCAGGGAGCACGGGTGGCTATCCAGGGTTTCGGGAATGTCGGTTCCTTCGCTGCGGTCCAGGCCGTCGAACACGGGTGCAGGGTAGTTTCGGTCAGCGACAGCAGCGGAGGTGTATTCTCGGCCGACGGTCTTGATATCGGGAACCTCGCTTCGCATAAGAAGGCGACTGGTTCTGTAAGGAACTTCCCTGGCGCACATAACATCTCGAACGAGGAACTCCTGCGGCTTGACGTGGAGATTCTCATCCCCGCCGCCCTCGAGAACGTGATTACCGCAAAGAATGCGTATGATATCAAGGCCCGGCTTATTGCCGAACTTGCGAATGGCCCTATGTCCATGGAGGCGGAATACATCCTGTTCTCACGGGGCATCCCCACTATCCCCGACTTCCTCTGCAATGCCGGGGGTGTCATCGTCTCGTATTTCGAGATGGTGCAGAACTTCAACATGGACCACTGGGAAGAGGACGAGATTCACAGGCGCCTTCACAAGAAAATGGCCGGCTGCTACCAGCAGGTCCGGAAGCTTGCATCGGCGAACAACGTTCCCCTCCGACAGGCTGCCTACACCATCGCGGTCGGGCGAGTGGTCGGGGCGATGAAACTTCGCGGGTGGATCTGAAAAACACCCCCGGATGATTCGCCTGGATTCGCCAGGATGCAATTCCCGGGCAGATTACGAATATTTATCCGTGATGCATCTGCTACAGTACACGACAAGAGGAGGCTTTTCATGGAGTTTTTTATAGGCCCGGACCTGTTTGCCTGGGTGTTGCTGCCGCTCCTGATTTTTTCTGCGAGGATCTGCGACGTGAGCCTCGGCACGATCCGGGTAATCTTCATCTCGAAAGGGCTGAAATACCTCGCCCCGGTGATCGGTTTCTTCGAGGTGATCATCTGGCTCCTTGCCATCGGGCAGGTGATGAACAACCTCACCAATGCAGCCTCCTACGTCGCCTATGGGGGAGGCTTTGCGGCCGGAACGCTCCTTGGGATGATGATCGAGGAGCGGCTCTCGCTCGGGACTGTTGCGGTCAGGGTCATCACGAACAAAGACGCAAAGGAGCTTGTGGATTTTCTGCGAACCCGGCATTTCGGGGTCACGAGCATCGATGCCGCAGGGTCGACCGGCCCGGTCACGATCATCTTCATGATTGTCAAGAGAGCGGATCTCCCGGGAGTCGTTGAAACGATCAAGGGATTCCAGCCGGGGGCGTTCTATTCTGTGGAAGACGTGAAATCGGTAGCAGAAGGTGTTTTTCCCGAACGAAGGACGAGATTCCCGTTCGGGACCCTCTCCTCCGGCCGGTTGTTCCGGAAGGACAAATGACCGGAAGCGATTCCCGAGAGGACACGACGCCTGGTACCAGAGCGATATCCGGCTCCCGGGAGGAATGAGTCCGGATGGACTTCCTGACCCTCGTCATGCTCGGGATTGGCCTGGCCATGGACTGCCTGGCCGTCGCGCTTGCGGCCGGGATGGGAATCCGATCGGGCCGGGCCCGGACTGCGATCATCGTTGCGGCATCTTTCGGCGGTTTCCAGGCGGGTATGACATTTGCCGGATGGGCGCTCGGGGACCAGTTCTACGGTCTTATCTCGGGCATCGACCACTGGGTGGCATTTCTCCTCCTCGTCCTCATCGGCGTGAAGATGATAGTCGAGGCGGCGAGGGAGGAGGGCGTGGAAAAAGTGGATATCCTGCATCCGGTCTCACTCCTTGTCCTTTCAATTGCGACGAGCATCGATGCACTCGCAGTCGGGCTCTCGCTCGCATTTCTCCAGGTAGATATCCTTCCTGCAAGCGTGGTTATCGGCATTTTCTCTTTCATCTTCGCATTTGCAGGTATCGCTCTCGGGGGTCGTCTCCATCGTTCCCTCGGGAGGATTACCGAGGTGGCGGGCGGTGTGATCCTTGTGCTGATCGGAGCGAGAATTCTCATCGAACACCTGTTTCCCTGAGATATGGTCTGAGACTTTCGGCTGGATAGTCTGATCAAAACTATCATATGGGACAGCGGCACCAATGCTTCTTATTGATGTCATCCATCGACCGGGAAGCCGGTCAGGGAGGAACTTCATGAAGTTCTCACACCGTATACTGCACTACCTGAAGCACAGCTTCTTCTTCGTCGGCCTCGCAAGCATCGCCTGGCTGATCTTCCGTTCCGGAACAAAACCTGTCAGGGCCGTATATCCCTGCCAGCAGGCCGCAGCAGCGACTGCATATCTCTGGGTCGCGACCTTTATCGTCCTCCCGCTCGCCTCTCTCTTCTCGGTCAGGAAGTATGCAAGGCCAGGGAAAGTCGCATTCCTCCTGGCGGGGCTTATCCTGACTGCGACGGTGTTTTCTGCATTGTATGTACTTGACGGTCAGGTCGATGCAGGATTACCAGGTGACGGGAGCGGAATATCCGGATTTGATACCGGCGGCCAGCCGTATGCCACAAACCAGTTCCAGTACGAAAATGGAACCGAATCTGCCGATGCAGTCATTTCGGATCTCTACGTGATGAAGGGAAAGACGAGGGGCAATAATCCCATACCCGGACTGATCAACCTGATGAAGACCAACCGCCTAAGATTTTACCAGCGTTCCATGACACCGGCAGGACTGATCGGGAAGAATGACGTGGTGGTCATCAAGGTGAACTGCCAGTGGTCTGAACGCGGAGGCACGAATACGGACCTGGTAAAGTCCCTGATCCGGGCAATCCTGGCCCACCCGGATGGATTTACAGGCGAGATCGTCGTCGCGGACAACGGGCAGGGGAGAGGTTCGTTCACATGGGCGAATGCGAACGCCGCGGACAAGACCCAGTCTGTCCAGAAAGTGATCGACTCTTTCGCAGGCAGCCACAGGGTCTCCACATACCTCTGGGATGACATCAGGAATGCCGAGGTGGCGGAGTATTCCTCGGGAGACATGAGAAGCGGGTATATCGTCAACCATACTGCAAATCCGAGGACTTTGATCCATGTTTCGTATCCGAAATTCGAAACAGGCTACGGGACGCAGATCAGCATGAAATACGGGATCTGGGAAGGAGGGGAATACAACAACAGCAGGCTGAAACTCATCAACGTCCCTGTACTCAAATCCCATGGCGGTGCAGGGGTAACTGCGAGCCTCAAGCATTATGTCGGAATGCTCTCGGTCCCAAAGACGGACGGCCTTGCGGCCAGGTCTCATGAA
>JAJRBP010000132.1 GCA_028679405.1 Methanoregulaceae archaeon
GAATACCTTTCTGCAGCTCCTTCATGGTCGGCGGGTAGCCGTGTTACCTGATAAAGTTTTCACTCGAGGTTTTCTGTTCAGGTCAAACCGGGAATTCAGGCTGATACTTTATCAGCTCTACCTTCAATGTCGCAGCCTGAATCCCCAAACCTTTTTCACCTTCACAGGTACGTGAGTTCCGAACGTGCAACAGGAGCTCGTTATCATTTTTCCGTTACCGATGTGAATTAGTGGGTAATTTTTTGCATGAGTAACGAACAAAACACCTGTGCTTCCATACAATCCACCGCAACGATCCCGGACCGGCACACCGGAATCACCTCCAACCGGCAGTATTGCACCTGGTTCGGAAGAAACACCAAAATCCGGGCGCGAATGATTCTCCTGATCCAGGCGAAAGGAAGCCCGATAATGGCTTTCATAGAGGGGCACTGGGGGGCGATCTTTAATCGGATCGTGTAAGAGTAGGGGGCAACTGAGGAAAAGCCCTTTATAAAGGCCATAATATATAACGCATTACTCCTGTATTTTCGAAAAAAAACTCTTTTACAGGGATATATTTCGGGGCCTTTGGAATCTCCGCGATCCGGGCATTTCTGAATTGAGATATAAATAATCGGAGGCAGATACGGGGTTTTTTGGAGGGTGGTACTCTTAAGGCTTGGTGCGAACTGAGAAAGATCTGGAAAGGTCTTCTATCGAACAATTATCATCCCGACGCCCGTCCCGGAGGTAACCGAATACCCTGCCGCTAAGGGGCTTTAGTTTTCCATTTCAATCCACACGCCCGCACGGGGCGTCATTCAAAACCGTCACGCTCAAGGATACCATGTTCTTCCAGGAGCTTCACGTACCGATACATTATCGAAGGGAAAAGTTACGGAGCGGCGTTTAGCATGAGGGAATTCTCATGGACCCATATGGATGATGCGCAGAGGCGAATCCTCGAATTCGGCTTATGATCAAACATCCGGCTATGTACATTATCCGGTCCGGAGCCTGCGCTCAGTCCCCAGCCACGTGCAGCCCGCCGACCCGTGCCCACGGCAGGATCATCGGACTGGCGATATTGTCTTCGCACTCACGGTATTCCAGGGTCGCGGGAGGTCCCCTGACCCGAAGGTTGATGAAGGACGAAGCCGAAACGGGTCACTGTTTACCGGGAGGTTACACATGGAACTCGCCAGTCTTGAGCTTAGGAAGTTTGTAGCTCCTGAATTTGTCATCGGCAGTGATGCACGACGGCTCGCCGGCCGGTATGCAAAAAATTTTGGGGCCTCTGGCGTTTTCGTGGTAACCGGGCCTCATATCATCAAAGCCGGCTGGGTGGAGGATGTGACCGGGAGCCTTGACGCAGAAGATATCCAGTACACTGTTTTTTCAGAGGTCTCGCCAAATCCCAGGGATCACGAGGTGATGAAGGGGGCGGAACTTTATGAGCAGTCTGAGTGCAACTCGATCGTTGCTGTGGGAGGAGGAAGTCCAATTGACTGTGCCAAGGGGATCGGGATCGTGGTTACTAATAAACAGCATATCCTTACTTTCGAGGGCGTGGATACGATCCTGGTTCCTCCCCCGCCCCTGATCTGCATCCCCACCACCGCGGGAACAGGTGCAGATGTCTCCCAGTTTGCAATCGTGAACGACACGACACGGAAGGTGAAGATCGCGATCATCAGCAAGAAAATCGTTCCCGATATCGCTCTCGTAGACCCTGTTCCCCTCACATCCCTCTCGCCTGAACTCACCGCCCAGACCGGAATGGATGCCATCACGCACAGCATGGAAGCATACGTATCCAATGCAAGCTCCCCGGTTACCGATACGCTCGCGCTCGAATCGATCGCCCAGATGAGCAAATACCTGCTCGTGGCCCAGAAAAACCCGGATAACATCGGCTATCGGAACCAGACGCTTCTTGGGAGCCTGTTTGCCGGCCTCGCATTCTCCAACGCGAGTCTCGGGGCAGTCCACGCGATGGCACACAGCCTCGGAGGCTTTTCTGATCTCCCCCACGGCCTCTGCAACTCCATCCTGCTCGAACCTGTCATCGACTTCAATTTCGACGTATGCCGCAGTCGTTATGGCACAGTCGCCGAAAAAATGGGTGTGGAATCCACCAGCCTTTCGCCTGAGGGGCTGAAGGACGCACTCAAGTCGGCCGTCAGATCCCTCAGGGAATCCCTTGGCGACACGGAAACCCTTTCGGATATAGGCGTTTCAAAAACCGATATCCCCGAACTCGCGAAAAAAGCGAAACGCGACCCATGCCTTGCGACCAATCCCCGGAAACCAACCCTTGAGGACATCGAGCGGATGTATGAAAAAGCACTCTGACGATGAACCGGACCTGGAAAGCCAGCGGGCCAGGATTATCGGCCTTGGAGAATTATCGATCCGGAAAAGTTATTATCCCGAACTCCAGCAGCAGCAGGAGGCACTCCGGGAGAGCGAAGCGCGCCTCCGTTCCATCCTCCATGCGTCACCGGTGATGCAGTTTGTCATCGATTCAAGCCACCACGTGATCTCATGGAACAGGGCGATCGAGACATACAGCGGGATCCCGGCCGATGATATTATCGGTACGGACGGGCAATGGCGGCCATTCTACCCTGAGAAGCGGCCAGTCCTTGCCGATATCATCCTTGATGGTACTTCTGATCTCCTCCCGGTATGGTACCCGGATAAATTCAGCAGGTCGAGGCTTGTCGAGAATGGCTACGAGATAACAGATTTCTTCCCGGATATGGGTGTTTCCGGAAAATGGCTCCACGCTACCGCCATTCCGATCCTGGATGCTAAAGGGGGCGTCAGCGGTGCAATCGAAACCCTTGAAGACATCACCGAGCAGAAAACGGCAGAGGAAGCGCTCAGGAAGAGCGAGAAATTCCTGAACAGCGTGGTCGACAATATCCCGGACATGATCTTTGTGAAGGACGCCTGCGACCTCCGGTTCGTGCGGTTCAACAAAGCAGGTGAAGAACTGCTCGGGTTCCGGAGAGAAGAGATCTATGGCAAGAGCGATTACGATCTTTTCCCGCGAGACGAGGCTGATTTTTTTACAAGGAATGACAGGGATGTCCTTGACAACCGGAAGGTCGTCGACATTCCCGAAGAGAAGATCGAGACCCGGTTCCGGGGCAGCCGGGTCCTCCATACCAAAAAAATTGCGATTCCCGATGACCAGGGAAAACCTGCCTACCTTATGGGGATCTCCGAGGACATCACCGAACGCAGGCGGATGGAGAAAGCCCTCCAGCTTGCCAGGAACAAGATCAGCCTGCTCAACACCGTCACGTTCGAGGACATAGGGAATGCAGTATTCTCGCTCACCGCCTACCAGGAACTCATGAAATCCCTCGTCACCGGTGAAAGAGAAACGGCTTTCCTGGAAAAACAGGCCGCTGCCAGCAAGAAGATCCAGGATTCACTGAATTTTGCGAAGGATTACCAGGAAATGGGAGTGAATCCCCCGAGATGGCAGGATGTAGGCCATGTGTTCCTGATGGCCATCTCACACCTGGATTTCCTTCAGGTTGCCCGGAATTTTCAGGCGGAGGGCCTTGAGATATACGCAGACCCCCTCCTGGAGAATGTATTTTTTCACCTGATGCAGAACATGCTCCTGCACGGCCTCAGTGCCACAGAAGTGACGATCCGTTACAAGGAAAAACCTGGCGGGCTCGTACTCACGGTGGAAGACAACGGTGTTGGCATTCCTGCCGAAGAAAAACACATGATCTTTGACCGCGGGTACGGGAAGGATACTGGTCTCGGGCTGTTCCTGGTCAGGGAAGTCCTGTCCATTACCGGTATGAGCATCAGGGAAACCGGGGAGCCGGGCAGGGGTGCAAGGTTCGAGATAGAAATTCCGAAAGAGGGGTACCGGTTCGCCGGGGTACAGCCGGACCTGTGAGAACGTCAGTGGCAGATGCACGTATCCCAGGTACGCCCTGGACCGCTTTTCAACAGGGTGCAGAGAATTCCAAACCGATCCGGTGCACCTGCCGGTCTCAGTCCCCGACCACGTGCAGGCCGCCGACCCTGGCCCAGGGCAGGATCATGGAACCAACGATCCGGTCCTCTTTCGAGAGCCCGATGCCGTACTTGAACATATCGAAGACGTTCCCCGAGAGCATCGCCTTTCGTACAGGTTCCTGGTACTCCCCGCCCTCCACCCAGATGGGGT
>JAJRBP010000230.1 GCA_028679405.1 Methanoregulaceae archaeon
CATCGAGATCCCGGTCAGCCCCGCGACTTCCACGATGTTGTTGACCGGGATGGCGAACCGCTTCCCGCTGACCCTGACCATCATCACATTCACGATAGCCATGGTGGGGGGAAGCACGAGCTCAAACCTCGTCCCGCTCCCGGGGGTCGAATCGATTTTTACCGTACCTTTCATACCCTCGATCGCGGTCCTGACTACGTCCAGCCCTACACCGCGCCCGCTCACGTCCGTGACCGTCTCAGCGGTCGAGAAGCCAGGCAGGAACATCAGCTGGTAGACCTCGTCCCTGGGGAGTGCCGTCGCTGCCTCGGCCGAGAGCAGTCCCCGGTCCACTGCCTTGTCCCTGACACGCTCGGTGTTTATCCCGCCGCCGTCGTCCTCGATCGTGATAATCACATTATCGCTCTCGCGTCTCGCACTCAGCCGCACCGTGCCTTTCGGAGTTTTTCCTGAAGCGACACGACGGTCAGGAGACTCGATCCCGTGATCGATCGCATTCCTGATCAGGTGGAGCAGAGGATCGTTCAGACCGTCCATCACGCTCCGGTCGAGCTCGGTCTCTCCCCCTTCCATGATGAAATCCACCTCCTTTCCTTCCCGGTTCGCGAGATCCCGCACAGTCCTTGGGAAACGGTTGAAGATATGGTTCAACGGGATCATCCTGATCTCCATCATCAGGTTCTGCAGGTCAGCAACAGACCTGCCGACCATGGAGAGGGTCTCGTCGAGCTCCTTGATCTCGTATTTCTTCGCGATCTGGGTTATCCGGCCCCGGTTGATCACGAGATCCTCGACGAGGTTCATCATCTGGTCGAGCCTTCCGATATCGACCCTGATGTTCTTAACTTCCCGTTTGTCAGTCTTCTTCGACTTTTCGTCCTGGGAATCGGGTTGAGGAGTCAGGGTCGGGGAGAGAGGTCCGGCGGGTGCTTCTCCTATTCCTGCATCCTCTGATCTTTCAGCCGGGCCTCCTGCAGCCGGAGCCGGACCCGCCGGGCCGACGACCACCTCTGCGATCTCGCTTCCTGAAGAGACCTGCCGGAGCGCTTCGTCTCCCGCGTCCGTCTCGACCACGAGCTCGATCGTCCCGTCGAACCCGGACTGGTCCTCGATCACCTCCCTTGAAGGCCGGAAGGAGAGGATCTTTCCGATCTCCTCGATATTCTGAAGGACGATCATCCCGCGGAGGTTCTTGCTCGTGGAGTTGTCTGCGATCCGGATCCTTACCTGGTAGCGTTCGGTACCTTCGGGACTTTCCCCCGCCTCCCATGCAGGCGTCGCGGCATACACATCAGCTACCGGAGTTTCCGGAGGCGTCGCGACAGGCTTTTCCTTTGTCCACGCCTCGAGTGCGTGGATCCGCTCGGAGAGTCCGGCGACATCGCCCTGTCCCCCGGATTCGATATCGTCGAGCATCGTCTCGATATCGTCCGCAGAGGCCAGGAGAATATCGATAAGGGGCGGGGTTACATGGAGGGAACCGTTCCTGATCTCGTCGAAGACATCTTCCATCCGGTGGCACAGGTGCTCCATCGACGAGAAACCCATGGAGGCGGACATTCCCTTCAGGGAATGGGCAGACCGGAAGATCTCGGCGATCGCGCCCTCATCTGTGCCCGATTCCAGGACCAGGAGATTTTTCACGATATTTTCATGGTTCTCGCGGGATTCTGCAATATACAGGGCCCGGTAGGTATCCACGTCCGACATCTCAATGCACCATCCCGGCGATCGCCTCGGTGAGGTTCTTGCCGATCGATTTTAACGGGAGGACCTTGTCCACGCAGTTCCTCGTGAGCGCCGAACGCGCCATCCCGTACACAAGGCAGTCCTCCTCCCGGCAGACAAATGTAGTCCCCCCATGAGTCTTGACTGCCTCGGTCCCTTCACCCCCGTCTCCTCCCATGCCCGAGAGGATGACCGAGACGATATTACTGCCAAATACACCTGCGGCCGAGATGAATGTCTGGTCCACCGCAGGCCTGACACTGTGCACCGGCGCCGAACGGGTATGGATGATCCGGCCTCCCCTGTTGTGCTTCGCGTCGATGTACGAGGTGATTATCGAATGATACCCGGCCTTCGAGATATACACATGCCCGCTCCGGATGATGTCCCCGCTCTCGCTCTCCTTCACCGGCAGCGGGCAGACCCGGTTGAGTCGCGCCGCCAGGGCGGCGGTGAACCCCCCTTCCGGCATATGCTGGGTAATGATGACCGCGCCCGGAAGGTCCCCCCCGATAGAGGAGAGGACATGGTCCAGCATCGGGGGGCCGCCTGCAGAAGACCCGATCAGGACTACCCTGGTCGCGAGTTCGTCAGCAGGTCCCGGGCGTTTCTGGATGTACCCGATCTCTACCACGTTCCTGATCTTTTCGAGGAGTTCCTGCCCGATCCCCCTGACGTCCCTGATCTCCTTTGGTTTGAGCATGAAGTCGTCAGCCCCGAGGTCCATCGCCTGCCTGGTGACAGATGCTCCTCTCGCGGTCAGGGATGAGAGCATGATCACACGCGGGAACTTCCGGACCGTATCCCTGCGCCCCAGGAGGCCAAGCCCGTCAAGCCTCGGCATCTCGATGTCGAGAGTCATCACGTCCGGCGAGAGATCTTCGATCTTTTTCAGCGCATCCTCTCCGTCCACGGCGGTTCCGACCACCTCGATCCCGGGGGATTTCCCTAACATGTCCCGTATTACGGTGCGCATGAAGAGCGAATCATCAACAATGAGGACGCGGATCATGATCGATCAGGAGCCGAGAACGTTCTTGATCTCCTCGAGAACCTTCGGAGCCTGGAAGGGCTTGACAATATAGCCCTTCGCACCGGTCTTGATA
>JAJRBP010000186.1 GCA_028679405.1 Methanoregulaceae archaeon
AAATCTTTCCCAGGTGATTCCCTGAAGGGTTCGGGAAAAATATTCTGATCCCGCCACTACGTTTTTCAAAAAACAGTCAGATTTGACATGAATATTTTATTCATTCGTGATGTTCAGCACATTTTGGAATATAAGATGGATGTTGTCGATTTTAGGTGGATCACGATTCCATCGACGCATCGAACAGAGAGATAATAGTCCGGGTCATTCTCTCACCCGAATGCCTTTATTTCGTCGCGACCAGCACCTTGAACCATTCAAACCCCTCCACAGGGTTGACTTCGACTTTCTCAAATCCGGCATCCCTGCACAGTTCAGCCCACTGCCCAAATCCGATGCAGTATTCGCCGTCGTTCAGGATATGCTTCTTCCCGTTGTCGTACATCCTTTCAAACGCCTGTACGCCTCCCTCTTTCATCACGAGGACCAGTTCCTTCGTAAGGTAGTCGAGGATTCTTAGTAACCGGTCCGGATCATCCGGCTTCCCTGTCGTATCCATGTCGATCTCGCCGATTACGAATCTTCCGCCACTTTTCAGGCAGCCGTAAATGTTTCTGATGACCGGTTCCTTGGATTTCACGTGGTGCAGTGAAACCGTCGCTGCGACGATATCGAACTTGTCAGGTCCAAAATCCATATCCTCTGCAGATTTTTGCATGCAGTGGATTTTTCCGGTCAGCCTGCATTTCTTAATTTTTTCCTGGAAAATCTCGAGCATCTCCGCAGAGCTGTCGATTGCCGTGATGTCGCATTCCGCCTTATCAAGGAATTTCAGCGACAGCAGTCCTGTTCCACACCCGATATCGAGGACCAGGTCATCTCTTTTTATCCCTGACGACCTGACGACCTGGTCGAGCATCTTATGGTGCCTCTTTACCTTTCCAAGAGTACTGTCGTATTCGTTTGCCCAGTCCTGGAACCATTCCCGGTTATCCGTGGTGACTTCTTTCATCGTCTTTCCCTGGTGCTGCAGTTGTACATTATGTTGAATAGTGGGATTATCTCTTCCCGCCCCGTATGGTCCGGGTAACCCGGGGATGATCTGTCGATACAACCGGTCGTCCTTCACCAGGACAAAGAAAATTCGTCTCCATTGTGATTTCCTGGATCCATTGGCACATCTCCGGACAAGATCGGCACATTGCTTCACCCTACGGGAGGTAAGTGTCATAGAAATAGTTCCCGAGCAGTTTCGAGAACAGCACCATGTTCCTGTTGGAGGAATACATCCCGGTCTGGAACGGGACATCGATGGGAGGGATGCTGAAGGTCTCGCGGTCGTCGACGATCAGGTCGAGGTAATGGTCGTAGTTCAGGAGTTCCTTGATGTCGTTCCCTCCCAGCATCACCGCAGACTTTTCAAGGATCGTCTCCGGGCTGATGACACAGACACGGTTGCCCGGCCTGTTGAACCGGGCCGTTGCCATCTTTGCAATCGTCTCGTCGTTCGTGACCAGGATCATCTTTATCGCAAGACCGCTCTCCGCGTACGGCAGGAAGAACCTGAGATACGTGCCTGAGAGGGTGCACCTGATACAGCGCTCCGCATGGGAGAGCATGTCCTCGAGCTTGAAGGCGATGTTCGCCCTCCCGTAAATCGCCCAGGTGGCCTCGTCCGACTTCCGCTTGATCTTCTCCTTCTCCAGTTCGGAGAGTTCTCTCAGGCTCGCCTCGCCGGCCTTCTCCTGGCGGTCGAGGAGGAGCCTGATCCCGATCTCCGGGGTGACAGCCTTGTAGACCGCCGGTTTTGAACAGACCTTGGTCACGAGCCCGATCTCCTCGAGAGACGCGAGTGAGGAATAGATGCTTGGCTTCGAAATATCGAGGGTCCCGAGGAGTTCCTTTGCCTGCGCCTGATCGAGCAGCACCAGTGCCGAATAGATCTTGGCCTGGTGATCGGTAAGCCCCAGGTTCCGAAGCGAGTTGAGGAGGCTTGTGGTGATCTGGCGTTTCATGTTGTTAAATATTTAACAACAACATGCATAAGTATATACCCTTAGGACCAGTAAATTACTATACATTTCCGGGATGATGAATATTCCAATGAGAAACCGCATTTATCACACCAAAATCCCCGTTGCAGGTGTATTCCACGGGATCCTGTTTTCCCTGGTCCTGATCGCCGCCATCGCGGGCGTCGCCACCGCGGCCACGACCGACACGGTCGGAGCATCGGTCACTCCGGCAGCCCCGGCATACACACAGGTCACAGTCGACAGCGTGGCGCTGGATCCCGGCACCTTTACGACGGGCGATATCGGAACGATTATGGTCACGGTAAAAAATACCGGCACACAGAGTGTGACAATCCGCCGGGCGACCCTGATCGATCCTGATATCAGGCTCGTATCTTTAACGACCTATGACAGTGTCGGCGCGATTGGGGCAGGCAATAGCAGGATTTTTACCTTCACCGTGAATGCAGACGTCCCTGAAGGGATATACTACCCGGTGTTCTCTGCTGAATTCCAGGACACCGGGTTCCTCCGCTACCCGGTAAAACTGGAGGTAAAAAATTCACCGGTGGTCCTTTCCATCACCGACAAGCCGGACACGTTTGTCCAGGGGAAGAAAAGCGTCGTCGTTCTCTCCCTCAGTAACCTCCGCACGAATTCGATAAAAAATATCATAGTCTCGCCGAATGTCACCGATATCGAGGTTATCCCCCAGAATATCGTGATAAATACACTGGAACCGGGTGATACCGTTTATCTCCCGTTCAATATTACCCCGGAATATCCGA
>JAJRBP010000244.1 GCA_028679405.1 Methanoregulaceae archaeon
GGTATCTTTTTTGCCGTCCAGAGGTATGGAGGGATATGCCGGGAAGGCTGCTCTGCTTAATGGGGCTGCACAAATGGGGAAAGAAGCACGGATACAATCAATTCTCGTCAAATGTAATCGACTGGAAACAGAGATGCGTGCGGTGTGGCAGGACGAAGAGATGGATAGAACCAAAAAAACGATGAGAAAGGAAACCTGAGGCGCCACTTTTCAGGATGACCGACCGATATCCCGTGAAGGAATCGAATTCCGGAACGATACGAGTTTATCGCAGAACTCTCCGAGATACTCGTTCATCGAGAGACTTCCTTCCTCGAATACACAGTCACCTTCCTCAATAACTGCATCAATCAGGTCGCGGGTGGGGAGTATCATGTCGATCGGTACTCCGGCTTCTGCGGACCCCCGGAGAAGTGCCTCGCGGAACAGTCCGATACAATATCCTATCCGGTATTGGTACACATCACGGGTCTTGGCGAGGTACCTGGCGATACGCCCCGTCTCAATCATGAGGAAGTCATCAAGGATTTTTTGATCCCTGCATTTCCCGAGCATGTAGTGGTAATGCGCATAAGGATACATCTCCTCAAGCTCTGCAGGGACGATCCCACAGGTACCGAAGATAACGACATGGTAACGGGAAGGATCGAAGACCTGCGAAATAATCGTCCGGATGAGCCGGTGGCTCGGGCTCGCACTGTAAGGTTTCCGGACCGCACAGGGCATAAAGATCGCGATCTCCCGCGGAGAAACCTCGTACTCATCGATAATAAACCGAAACGATCGTTCGAACTCCGGAAGATAAAACGGAGGGCCACTCAGGATCTGACTCCCGCCGGCTGACAACCCTGGGGGGTCTTCCTGATCTCCGGCCGATGAGCCTTGCCCTTCTTCCCGATGTTTCATCTTCTATTCTTTAGATCGTCACTCTCAATAAATGGAATGAACAATGCAAAGGAACCGGGAGATATCCGTAATCAAAAGATATCTCCGCCCTGGTGCTCCCCTGGAGGATTGAAACGAGGCGTGGGGAATTTATTTTTTATCTCCCCTGGATCTTCCCGCCCTGTACTTTCCTGAGACGAAAAGGTATCCGGTAACTCCTGCCAGGACCCCTGCGATCGATATGGGTGCAACTTCGGTTGTCGGTGCAAGGGTCACTGGTGCAAGGGGAGCAAGATTTGCGATCACTTCGATGTCCTGCCCTGCTGCAGCCTGGCCTGACGAGGAATAGGGGACATATCCATCCATCTTCAGTTCAACGGTATACGTCCCTGGAGTTACATTCTGGAAGAATAGCGGGGTTATCCCCAAAAACTGGCCATTTATATAGACATCGGCGCCACCCGGATTCGAGACGATTTCCGCATTGGCCCCCGCAGGAGTGCTGCCGCCGGGCCGGAGCGTTGCATCAATCTGTACAACTTTTCCTGCCTCGATAGCGGTGGTCGTTGAATAGTCGATGTATCCTGATTTCCTGAAGACGATAAGGTACGAACCCGGGTTAAGATCCGTGATATCGAGCGTCTCGTCAGGGGGGATGACTCCCATGTAGTTTCCATCCACGTATACCGAGGAACCCGGGGGCGACGAAGTCACCCTTATATCTCCCGTAGACGCGCTTCTCTCCTGGATGAGCTTCGCTGTCACCTTTGCGATCCTGCCGGATTCCACTACCACCGTCTCCGTCCACTCGAGGTAGCCGGCTGTCTTCATCTTCACCGAGTGTGGGCCCGGGGCCAGCCCGCCGACGGTCTGGTCAGTCGTCCCAAGGAACAGGCCGTCGATATAGAGGTCGGCTCCCCTCGGATCCGATCTCACGAAAATGCCCCCTGAATCGGTGATCTGAACAAGGGTCATGATAAGGTTGGACCTTGCCCCGATGCGGACGTCGATGTTCTGCGAAGATGGCTGGTATCCTGGTTTTGTCACTTGTACAGTATGTAATCCGGGGATGACCGAGCCAAATGTTCCCGGGGTCACCAGCTGGTCCACTCCTCCATCAAGGAGAGCTGAAGCACCAGGCGGAGAGGATTCGACAAAAATGCTCCCGGTCGTATACACGTTGCCCGCCCCGACGACACCCATCTGGGTCGTTACTTCCCCGGAACCAGGTCCTGCCACCATGAATACAAGGACCAGGATATATACCAGAATGCCGGAAATTTTCATCTTCATCCCTGGAAAAGAATCTTTCACCGCAGTTAAAAACAATGTGGTAAAATCCGTGGGTTTGCAGGATCCGATGGTACCTCAAACCAGGTTGGTGAACGTAAATTAAAAAAAATATTTTTCCGGTATTGAGATGCCAATACCATTATTGAAGTGCTGTCTGGAATATCGGCAAAACGAAGAACTTAAAATGATGACTGGATAAACAGCGGCACTGATCCGGGTACCAGGACTGCCATATGAGAAGACTGAGAGGGACCTTCCCGCTAAGCCCGGGCATCAGTTCCTGACCGAATTTATTCCACATTCGTGAGTCTTCCTTTCATCGTGCTGATCTTCTCCTCTCTCGCCTCAATGAGGGATGAGACGACAGCATCGGTAAAGACGAGTGCCAGGGTCTCGAATAAAGTACCGAGGGGTGCGAATGAGGTGGTGACCGAGCGGTACTCGCCTGTAAGCTGGCGGAGCTCGAACGTACTGCGATCCTCCCGGTAATAGCCGGTGAGGTCGCCGAGGTTTACTACACCATCGGATATCAGGCCTATCCGTGAGTCCGGGGATGCAGTGATGAGAAACACCCTCCCGCCGAGGCCTTTCGCCGTCTCGCAGATCGATACCATCGATTGAGTCTCCCCGGATCCGGAAACGACCACCAGTGTGTCACCGGGTCGGAGGGGCGGTGTGATGGTCTCCCCCACTACGTACGACTCGAACCCAAGATGCATCAGCCTCATTCCAAACGCCTTTGCGATAAATCCCGATCTCCCCGCGCCTGCAGTATACACTCTCTGCACAGAAAGGATCTCTTTCCGGAATGCCAGAACCTGGCTTCGGTCAAGTAAACGAGAAGATTTTCGTATTGTCTTTCCCATCTCGTCCATGAGCGACAGGATGCGGCTCACTTCATCTTTCATTCCTGCAAGCGGTTTTTCTGCAGGAACATATGAGCATATCGGAACGTTCCCTGCTGAAAAGATCATTCCCTTGATTTCTTTGCCTCTATCCGC
>JAJRBP010000209.1 GCA_028679405.1 Methanoregulaceae archaeon
CGCCCACCCCGCTCCTCCTCGTTGCAGGTGTCGTCCTCGGAAGCGCCGGCATCGTCCTCATGTCGGTCGGAGCGCTCTTTTCGGTCTCCGGATCGGACGAATCCGGCACCCTCGGGATCAGCAGGCTCGCCTATGCGATGTCGATAGATGGTCTCTTTCCAAGGATTTTCTCCCGCCTACACCCGAAGTACGGGACCCCGTATTTCGGGCTGATCATCCAGGGGCTGATCGCATTCGTCCTCTCCATCCACGGCGGGCTTGCCGACCTCATCTCGTTCGCGGTCTTCAACCTGGCCTTCGCGTTCCTCCTCACGTGTTTCGCATTCGTGATCCTTGAGAAGCGGGACTCCCCCCTGCCGGGTCAGCGCGTACTCCCATGGGTAGGGATTGCGATCTGCCTGTACCTCATCTACTCGACCACGATCTTCGACAAGGTCGCAGGTTCTCTTATCATCCTTATCGGGGTCCCGATTTACCTGTTCTTCTCCCCGAAACAGGATATCCGGCACCTCAAGGAGATGTTCCTCTCCGAGGAGGCAATTTTTATGCGGACTCTCGAAAAGAAGGAGCGCCTGCTCGGGAACTTTGTCGATCTGATCTACCAGATCTACAGGAAAATGAGGGTTCGACGATAACCTGCATGCATCCATGCAGGAACCGACAAATATCAACTGATTTACGAGGTCACGAATTTTGCGGGGTTCGCCTCGAACATCTTCTTGCACCCGGGGGCACAGAAGTAGTAGGTCTTTCCCTTATATTCGGTCTTCAGTTTTGCCGTCTTCTCGTCAACTTCCATCTTGCAAACCGGATCTACTGCCATAAATCGCTCACCCGGACACCAGTTTCTTTGCAGGAGGTATATAAGTTTTGAGGGTAAGCGAGAGCGATACCACGGTGACGGAACTCATCGCCATGGCGAGGGCAGCCAGCTCCGGCCGGAATACATACCCTGTCAGCGGGAAGAGAAGGCCGGCACCGACCGGGATAAGAGCTGCATTGTATGCAAATGCCCAGAAAATATTCTGCCGGATCCTCGTCATCACTTTTCGCGAAAGCTGGACCGCAGAGACCGCATCGAGAAGATCGTCCCTTATCAGGACGATGTCCCCGCTCTCGATCGCGATGTCCGTCCCGCTCCCGATCGCGATTCCGACGTCCGCCTGTGCGAGGGCGGGTGCATCGTTTATCCCGTCACCAACGAACGCGACAACCCCGCCTTCGTCCTGCAACCGCTTCACCTCTTTTGCCTTGGCTTCCGGCAGCACCTCGGCAATCACCCTGGAAATTCCTGCCTGCCCTGCAACGGCGTCCGCGGTCCTCTGGTTATCCCCGGTGATCATCGCGACGTTGAGGTTCATCCTCTGTAGCTCCCTGATTGCAGGACCTGCCGTTCCTTTCAGGGCATCTGCGACCGCGATAATTCCGGCGAGGGAACCCCCGATCGAGACGAAAACCACGGTCTTTGCAAGGGCTTCCAGCCGCGAGGCTTCCTCTTCTGCCGGAGGAGGCAGGGCCACTCCCCGGTCCTTCATGAGTCCCCGGTTTCCAACCAGTACCTCCTCACCAAGGACCTTCCCGGTTACCCCCTTCCCCTCCACGGTATCAAAGGACTCAACCGGTGCGATCTCGGCCCCGGCTTCCGCCGCCCGGCGCGCGATGGCCTCTGCGAGCGGATGGCTGGAATTCTTCTCCATCGCGCCCGTTATGCCGAGGAGCGTCTTTTCGTCGATGCTGTAGGCCACGAGGTCCGTAACTTCGGGCCTTCCCTTTGTGAGCGTCCCGGTCTTGTCGAAGAGGACCGTCGTAACCTTCTCGGCGAGCTCGAGTGCTTCGCCATTCCTTACAAGGATCCCAAGCTCCGCACCCCTCCCGACCCCCACGGTGACCGCCGTCGGCGTTGCCAGGCCGAGGGCGCACGGGCACGCGACCACGAGGACCGAAATAAGGGCTGTCAGGGCGAACAGGAGGGTGGACCCGAGGACTGCATACCACAGGATAAATGCGGAGAACGCGATAATCAGCACTGCCGGTATGAAATAGCTGACCGCAATATCAGCAATTCTCTGGACAGGGGGCTTTGAGCCCTGGGCCTCCTCGACGAGCCGGATGATCTGGGAGAGCACCGTGTCTCTGCCAACCTTTTCTGCAGTGAATTCGAGCACGCTGTTCCTGTTCAGCGTCCCCCCGACCAGTCTGTCCCCGGCCTTCCGCTGGACCGGCGCGGGCTCCCCGGTGAGCATCGATTCGTCCACATAACTCTCGCCCCTGACCACCTTCCCGTCAACCGGGATACGTTCTCCAGGCCTCACCATTATTACGTCTCCGGCCGCAAGGTCCTCGACAGGTTTCTCGATCTCGCGGCCTTCAATGACGACGGTGGCGGTCTTCGGCCTGAGGCCGACGAGGTGCCTTATCGCTTCGGATGTTCTTCCTTTCGCCCGGGCTTCGAGGTACCTCCCGAGGATAAGGAACGAGGCGAGCATGATCGCCGTATCATAGAACATGAACTCGTGGGTGAGGACGACCTCGAATGTCCCCAAAACACTCGCGAGATACGCAACACCGGTACCCATCGCATACATCACGTCCATGTTCAGGGTCCTGTTCCGCAACGCGAGGGCGGCCGCCCTGAAGATTGGGTAGGCAACATATGCAAAGACCGGTGTCGCGATGACGAACATCGCATATGCGAGGAAGTGCATCGGGATACCGGTGGGGAGGTACATGATGAGCATCAGCGGGATGCTCACCCCGAACCCGACCAGGAACCGCTTCTCCTTCTCCCTGAGATCCCGTTGGACGGCAGCCTTCTCGGCCTCTTCCGTGAGTTCTTCCGCAAGGCCGAGGTACTGGTAACCTGCCGCCTCGATTGCGGAACGCATCTGGGCGATACCGGCGACCGAGGGGTTGTAGGTCACGTACGCCTTCTCGGTCGCAAGATTTACAGTGGCGCGTACGACCCCCTCGATCTCCTGGAGCGCAGTCTGGATCGTCTGCACGCAGGTCGCACAGACCATGCCGCCGACTTTCAGGACCGCTTCCTGGTAAACGACACCATATCCTGCATCCCGGATTGCTTTCTCGAGATCCCCGACCGAGACTTTCCCGGACTCGTACTCGACCGTGGCTGTCCCTGTCCCATAATTCACTTCTGCCCTGGAGACGTTCTCCACCGCGCCGAGCGATTTCTCGATGTTAACGGCACAGGTCGCGCACTCCATGCCAGTGATCTTCAGCTCGGTCCGTTTCTTCTGTTCGTCGACCATCAGTGACCTGTGTGATGCCTATAGCGTTCCGGATACATGAGGTTACCGGGATTCAGAGACAAGATAGATATAGGAGGAGATGTGGAAAGGGTGTCTGGCGAGCTGGAGGTCGTTTCATGGCAAGATTGGTGTGTACGGTTTGTCAGTACGTGTATGATGAGTCCCATGGAGAGACATCCACCGGCACTCCACCGGGGACGGCCTTCGAAGACCTCCCCGAGGACTGGACATGTCCGGTCTGCGGCGCGGAGAAAGACATGTTTGTTCCCGAAGAGGACTGGGCTGAAGGGAATCCGGGATAACGGATGACGGGAATTTAATTTGGAATTCATAGGTCGGATTCATTATGTCGAGATGGAGATGCACGATCTGCGGATATATTTATGACGAGAGTCTCGGTGAACCGGTCACCGGGACCCCGCCAGGAACAGCGTTCGGGACTCTTCCTGATGACTGGAAATGCCCGATATGCGGGGCCGGGAAGGAGGCGTTCGTTCCGGAAGCGGAAGGGAAACCAACCGGTGGCACTGTCACCCGGGAAGGAGCCCTTACCGTTTCGGACGTGATCGTCGGCGAGCTCGAGGCCTGGGGAGTGAACCTGGTCCTCGCTGTTCCGGGGACATCATCCCTCGGGATTATCGATGCGATCCGGAAGAAGCCGTCTATCCGGTTTATCGTGGTCAGACATGAGGAGAACGCCGCAATGGTCGCATCGGCGTATAACAAGCTGACGGGGAAGATCGCGGCGTGTGTGACGATTGCCGGACCGGGGGCAACAAATCTTTCGACCGGACTTTATGACGCAAAGGAGGACAGCGCATCTCTCCTCTCGATCAACGGACAGGTCGAGATCCAGTATGCCGGACCCGGCGGGTTCCAGGAGATCGACCAGGACGCATTCTTCAGGCCGGTTACCGTCTTCAACAACACCATTTACGATAAGACCCTTACTACCAGCCTGGTGACGAAAGCCCTGCGGTATGCGGTAATCCGGCGGGGGGTCGCCCAGCTCTCGGTCCCGAACGATGTCCAGAAGGAACCACTGGATGCCGCATACTGCAGGCGGGAGACGTGCCTCTCCAATTTTCACATCCTCCCTGCAGAAGACGAATTGAAAAAAGCGGCCGATCGGATCGGGAACGCAGAACATCCCGTTATTATTGCAGGATGGGGTGCGTTCGAGGCAGCATCCCTGGTCCGGCGCCTCGCAGAGAAGATCTCCGCCCCCATCCTGGCCACTTTCCGGGCGAAGGGAATCCTTCCCGACGATGACCCCTGGGTCCTCGGCATCCTGGGAACCGTCGGTTCGATGCAGGCCAGGAAGCTTGCAGGAGAAGCCGACCTCC
>JAJRBP010000248.1 GCA_028679405.1 Methanoregulaceae archaeon
GTTTCGGGATTTTGCGGCCCGATAGGGCATCGACATACTTAATATAGATGCATCGCAAATATATGATACTCGCATAAACCGGCTGTATTGCATGCAGCCCCTTATTGGAGGAAATTATGGCAGAGAAGCCCCATCTGAATCTTGCAGTTATCGGACACATCGACCACGGAAAGTCAACCACCGTCGGGCGGCTGATGTTCGAGACCGGAACGGTACCCGCACACATCATTGAGGGATACCGGAAGGAGGCGGAGTCAAAGGGAAAGGCGACCTTTGAGTTCGCATGGGTTATGGACAACCTGAAGGAAGAGCGGGAGAGAGGTATCACCATTGACATCGCACACAAGCGGTTCGACACTCCGAAGTTCTACTTCACGGTCGTGGACTGCCCGGGTCACCGGGATTTCGTCAAGAACATGATTACCGGCGCCTCCCAGGCTGACGCAGCTCTCCTTGTTGTGGCAGCGGCAGACGGTGTCATGGACCAGACGAAGGAACATGTATTTCTTGCGCGCACACTCGGCATCAACCAGATGATCATCCTGATCAACAAGATGGACGCAGTGAAGTACGACGAGAAACGCTTCGAAGAGGTTAAGAAAGACCTCGGCGGCCTCCTCTCCATGGTCGGGTATAAACCGGCAGAGATGCTTTTCATCCCGATCAGCGCGCTTGGTGGTGCAAATATCAAGGTAAAGAGCCCTGATACTCCGTGGTACAAGGGCCCGACACTCCTCGAATCACTCGATACACTCAAGGAACCGGAGAAACCGGTTGACAAGCCGCTCCGCCTCCCGATCCAGGATGTTTACAGTATCAGTGGCATCGGGACTGTTCCCGTAGGTCGTGTTGAGACCGGCGTCATGAAGAAGGGAATGAAGGTCTCGTTCATGCCCGCGAACAAAGAGGGCGAGATCAAGTCCATTGAGATGCACCACGAGGAGATCCCCCAGGCAGTCCCCGGTGACAATGTCGGGTTCAACGTGCGTGGGATCGCCAAGGGCGACATCAGGCGTGGCGATGTGACCGGCCCGGCAGATGCACCACCGACAGTGGCCGACGAGTTCACCGCACAGGTAGTAATCCTGCAGCACCCGAGTGCAATCACCATCGGATATACGCCGGTGTTCCACTGCCACACGACCCAGACGGCATGCACGTTCATCGAGCTGAAGAAGAAGCTCGACCCGCGCACCGGCCAGACCAAGGAGGAGAACCCTACCTTCCTCAAGACCGGGGACGCTGCGATTGTCCAGATCAAGCCGACCCAGCCGATGGTCATCGAGACCGCTAAAGAACTTCCGCAGCTCGGCAGGTTTGCTATCCGCGATATGGGACAGACAATCGCTGCCGGTATCTGCATGGCTATAAAGCCGAAACAGATGAGATAATCTCGTCATTATTCCCGGAGATAACCGCATGCAAAAAGCCAGAATACGTCTGACCGGAACCGATTACAAGAAAGTAGAGATGGTGTGCGACAGGATCCGGGAGATCGCCGAGCGCACTGGTGTGAACCTTTCAGGGCCAATCCCGCTCCCGACAAAACGAATGGTAATAACAGTCCGTAAAAGCCCCGACGGGGAAGGGACTGCGACATGGGACCGGTGGCAGATGAGGGTCCACAAGCGTCTAATCGATATCGATGCCGACGAGCGGGCTCTTCGCCAGCTCATGAGGACCCAGGTCCCGAAAGATATCGGCATTGAGATTGTTCTCGAGAGCTGAAGGGACCGGGGTGACTCCCTCAACTCTCTCAGAAATCAGGAAACATCTCTCATTCGAGAGACTTTTTTTCATACTCGTCCTGCTGACATTCGCAATCCGGCTCATTTCACTCGATCTCAAGTTGTTCCATCACGATGAGGCGATACATGCTTGGTTCAGTTACGACCTCCTGACGAAGGGAGGTTACAGTTATGATCCGATGTACCATGGCCCGCTCCTCTATTACCTCACCTCCGGGATGTTCTGGCTCTTCGGAGACACCGATCTCGTCGCCCGCTTCCTCCCTGCAGTCTTTGGATCTGCCCTCGTCCTGCTTGTCTACCCAATCTACCGGATGGGATACCTTGATCGTAAACAGACCCTCGTTGCAGCACTCTTCATTGCGGTCTCCCCCGATCTCGTCTATTTCTCCAGGTTCCTCAGGCACGATATCTTCCAGCTCTTTTTCACGCTCCTGATCCTCGTTGCCCTGCTCGCCTACCTGAACTATGGCAAACTGCGATATGGGATCCTTGCCGGCATCGCGGTCGCGGGCGGGATGACCCTGAAGGAGGATATGCCGATATTCCTCCTCATTTTCATCACCTTTGGCCTGTATCTGATCCTTCGGAAGAAAATTACACTGCCGCGGGAGTGGAAGCGTGACGCTGCGGTAGGGATCCTCGTCGCACTCGGACTCATCATCCTCCTCTACTCCTCATTCGGGTACCACTGGGAGGTCCTGGTACCTGATGCCACTCATACCCTCAACCAGACCGGCTGGTACAAAGCCGTGGACCATTGGACCGCGATGCACAACATGTGCCGGATTTGCGGACCATGGTTCTTCTATATCATCCTGTTCCTCCTCTACGAAGTCCCGATCATCGTCCTTGCCTTCCTCGGAATCGGGCAGTTTTTTGCAACAGATTGTAAAGTGAGGGCTTGGACCAGGAATATCTCTTCTAGTATTTCCCATGGATTACCCCGGGACAGAATTGACGAGCTCACGAAGGTCAGTCTGTACCAGCTGCGCCACAGGGGTGAGGACCATAAAAAACGTGACTTCTTCATCTTCTGCCTGTTCTGGATGGCCATCTCTATGGCGGCATATGCGTACATCGGAGAGAAGGTTCCCTGGCTCATCATCCACCAGCTCCTACCGATGATCTTTGTCGGAATGTACAAGATGACCTCCCGGAAAGCAGCCATCGCAGTCGCTGCAAGCGCCTTCCTCATTGTTATGACCTGGCACGTTGCGTTCGTCCCGGCAGACATCAGCGAACCGATTGTGCAGGTCCAGAACTCAGAAGACATGCGGACGGTCATGAAGTTGATGGACGCCTCAAATCGCGTGATGGTCGCGTCGAAGGATTACTGGCCACTCCCGTGGTACTACCGGGGCTCAAGGTGGGACAAGATCGACTTCTACGGCGGCATCGTGGACCAGACGACCATCTCTTCCAAAGATGCCGATATGATCTTCACCCACGATACCGAGAGCTATCCTTCCATTGAAGGATACGAGAAAAAGACCTACCGGCTCGCGTACTGGTTCTCTTATTACGATAACGAGAACCGGATCCCCGAATGGTACCTCCTTCGTGACGGCAAGCTTGGGAGCATCAATATCGATGTCTTCACAAAACCGGGACTGTATGAAAGGGCCGGCCTGACAGTCCCCGCTTTCGGGGAATTTTCCCAGGAACAGTCCTATCAGGTCCCCTTCACCGCAGCAGTATCCTAAAACCCGATGAAAGAGCCGACCCGGTGCACCCATTGCTTTCGAGATTCGATTTGTTGCGAGGTTACTACTCCCACCCCTTCTTCGCCCTCGCTTTTTCAATATTTTGCAGGTTCCTGCACCTGGGGGATGTCAGTCAGACCATTTTTTGGATAGTCTGCAGGGCAGTTTCGTATAGGTGTCACCTTGATAGACCAGGATGCACATTTTCCGGAAACGTCAAATTAACGTTGTGTTCACTAATAAGAATCCGTGAAGCGGAGATTCTCGAAGAAATCGATATAAAAAAAGAATTTTCTAATTACCCTGCATCACCCGAGTTCATCCCAGCCGGAACGTCTCCGATACAGGACTATCCCTATACCTACAACCGCAATGACTGCGACGATCCCGATAATATAGATGAGTATCCCGCCAAGACCCGGACTGGAGGGAGCCGCTTCAGAAGGTGTTGCCGGCGCAACTGGTGCTGAACCCTCGGAAGATTTGAATATACCGAACAAACCGTCGAGGGGGCTGCCCTCCCCGATAGACGCACGGAAAGCGATCGCATCATCGAAAGTGGACTTTGCCTTATTGAGAGCCTGGGTTGCCTTCTCCCTTGCAGTGCTGTAATCCCCAATTTCTATCGATTCTTTTGCTTCAGAGATAAGCCCCGACGCAGAGTCAGCAGACTCCAGCAGAGGTGCAAGACGGGCATCGGAACCCATGCTCCTGTTGACCTTGAAGTAGGTGATCATCTCATCTGTTGTGTCGAGCGAGTTCTGGGCGTCGACCACGAGCTTCTCAGCCGAAGACTTATCGAGCATGGCAGTACCCTGGGTGATCAGGGTCTTCGCATTCGAGGCATAGCCTTGTGCATCAGTAAATTTCGATGCCGTGACGCTGCTTTCGGCATTCTGGATCTCGGTTGAGGCTTCGCTGTATTTTCCTTCCGCGTCCGTGGTATCGACTCCTGACGCGATATTTTCATCGATTGCCGCCCTGAAACTGGAAAGTGCATCACGTGCACTGGAGATTACCCCGGAAATTTCTTCGGGGTTTACAGACGAGATCTTCCGGATAACTTCAGAACCTGACACCACATTGTTTTTCCGGTCAAGTTCAGCGATGCGGATCGCGATAATTTCTCCGGAGCTTGCCGGGACTGTCCCGTTCAGGGTCACCCGCATTGAGAGGTCCTGACGAGCGGGGAACGAGAGCATCCATCCATTGATATTCACGTTCTTTCCTTTTGCGGTGGCCGTCGGGTCAGAATTCCCGTCGAGGATCCTCGTATAACCCCATACCGGGTTTTCAAGATCGGTTGCAAGCAATAGCGTGTCTTCGTTCGGGAACGTCTCTCCACTCGATGACGTGAAGTCCATTGAAGCTGACGCTGTCACCGGCGATCCCGGCGAGAGGCGATCGTTCGTGCCGATCGATTTTCCTCTCGACTCCAGAACGACATTTCCTACTGAAAACGATGCAGAGACCGCCTGGATACAGAAGGCGAGCAGGATTAATGCACAGAGACACCGTATGACGGTTTTCATGAGCCTCACTCAAACAATGGTTCTATGGCTTCTTCGAACATAGTAGATTTCTTATCTTTTGATTTTTCGACATCCTCCTCGGTAAGCTTTGCGCCCTCGAGAAGTTCAGTGATACGGGGAGCGTTCTCAACCGAGGCAAGGACGACCACTGCCGCAACATACTCGCTCTTTACAGGATAGTCGCCGCCGCGCACTTCAATTCCGGCAATGTTTTGCTCAACCCAGCTTTTCGCCTTTTCTATCCCCTTTCGATCGAGTTCCGCGGGGGGGCCGGCAATAAGGAGGAGGGCCCGTCCGGCCGAAGTATAATCACAGGGCATCGTCAGTCTCCCCATCACCGCCCTCCTTACGAGCGAAATAACACGGGCTGTCCTATCCTCGCCGAGAAGAAGCCCTTCGTCCTCACCATGCTTCTTCCTGGAAATCGTCCCCTTTATACCTGAGAGAAGGCCTTTCTTCTTGTCAGTTCCTCCAATACGGGACCTTGAATATCCAACTGTGGTGATTCCTCCGCCCCGGAGGGTGTTGATGATCTCGCTGGAATCGACGACCATCTCTCCCACGCCGGCCTTTCCTCCTTCACCGGCACGGAACAACACCCCGAACCTCCTCACAATTTCGTCGTTCAGTCGTTGGAATGCGGTCTTTATGCTCTCCCCTTCGTTCTTCCAGGCCGAATTATCGAAGAGGAACGTGTTGTCAGCCTCTTTCACGAGTGTTGCGAGGCTCCTTGCGGCATTGTACGAGTACAACCGGCCTTCCTCCGGGGCAGGGAGAATACCGAGCACATATACCGGCTCATGGTAGATCTTTTTCAAATGTCGCGCCAGGACCGGGGAACCTCCGGACCCGGTGCCCCCGCCGAGTCCGGCAACGATCATGAATGCATCGATATCGTGGGTGCCACGTCGATCGATTGCACTCATGATGCTGTCTATCTCATCGTTCGTGATCTTCGCCCCGGCCGCATTGTCGGTCCCGACCCCGTGGCCTTTCACGACCGTCTGCCCGATCAGGACCCGATCCTTCATCTCGATGTGCTTCAGGCCCATGAGATCGGTCCGGGCGGTATTCACGACGATCCCCCTGAAACTGTGTGTGCCGTGGCGTCGATCCTGCTCTATGAACATGTCGACGATTTTGCCCCCGGCCTGACCGAATCCGACGAAAAATATCCTCATAAAGCACACCAGTGTGGCGGACCTGGCGAATACCTGTCCGTTTCTTAGAAATTTTATTCCGGAAGTTCAAATACTTTCTTATAAATGCACGAGGACATCGCCCCATTTGGTGAGAAAGATAAAAGACGGAGACTTTTTCATCCTCATTTCCCACACAGTATAGGAATACCTTCACCATGAGAGTATGCATCATTGGAGGTGGGCTGACCGGGCTTGCAGCGGCGTATTTTCTCCCACCGGAGCACGAGATCTGTGTCCTTGAGCGGAATGAATCCCCTGGAGGATGCCTCTCGTCCTACAATATAGGGGGATATTCGATCGAACGGTATTATCACCACCTGTTTTCGGGAGATCACGAGCTTATCTCTCTCCTTCAGGATCTTGGAATTGCCGACAGGCTTGTCTGGCTGAAAGGGACGACTGGATATTATGCAGACGGAACGATCTACCCCCTGAATACCCCTTTCGAGATTCTCAGGTACCCGAACCTCACGATCCTGGACAAAGTGAGGCTCGCACGGCTCACTCTGCGGGCACGGTCATTGGATGCGGAAGAACTGGATGATATTACCGCAGAGAGATATGTGATCGACACCCTCGGCGGGCGGGTGTATCATTCCTTCTTTGAGCCACTCCTTCGGAGCAAGTTCGGAGACCAGCGCCACGAAGTCTCTGCCGCATGGCTGATTGGGAGGATCAGCATCCGGTCAGACCGCGGGATTTCCGGAGAACGGCTCGGGTACCTGAAGGGCGGATTCAAGTGCCTCATCGATGCCATGACAACGGTCGTCGGGAAAAAAGGATGCGGGCTGAAGACCCTGACCTCAGCAACCTCCCTCCGGCGTGGGAACGGGAAATGGGAAGTGAATGGAGAGACGTATGACGCGGTAATCTCTACCATCCCTCCGGGGGAACTCCGGCGAATCGGTGGACCTGATCTCCCCGCGATCCCGTATCAGGGGGCCGCATGCCTCACGCTTGGCCTTGATCGCGATGCCGCGAACGGAATATACTGGCTGAACATGAAAGACGAAGCCCCCTACGGGGCAGTCGTTTCACACACAAATTTCGCCCCGCTCTCCTGGTACGGCGATCATATTGTTTATCTTGCCTCGTACTTCACCGGCCAGGTCCCAAAGAGGATCGATCTTGATATGATAAGTGATTTCTGCCGACGGTTCGGCGTTCCTGCCGGGGCGATCTGCTGGCACAGGATGGCAGCGGACCGGTTTGCCGGACCGGTGTATACAACAGGTTATCGGAAGCTCATCCCGCACTACCAGCAGAAAGGGCTGATCATGGCCGGGATGTTCAGTTGGCCGAACTACCCCGAACGTTCGATGAACGGTTCGATTATCGCTGGAAATGAAGCCTCAGGACTCTTACCGGAGGCGAAGATGGAGTGAATAGAACGGGGATATCCGCAGTTATTCCGGTTTACAACGATCGGGCATCTCTCGAAAGGGCACTTCCCGAATCAATCCGTGTTTTTTCGGAACTGGGCAGTCCGTTCGAGCTAATCATTGCGGAGGACGGGAGTACTGACGGGAGTACAGAATTTGTGCGTTCGTTCTCGGAAATGGACCAACGGGTACGTCTCTTACACAGTGATGAACGTCTTGGACGCGGCCGGGCGCTTACCCGGGCGTTCTCGGAAGCATCGGGTGTAATCGTCCTCTATTACGATGTGGACCTGGCGACCGGCATGGAGCATATCGGGGAGCTCGTCGATGAGATACGCAGAGGATGCGATTGTGCGACAGGGTCACGGCTGATGCCTTCCAGCAATACCACTCGTTCCAGTGGAAGGGAGTTCGCGAGCCGGGGATATAACTTCCTTGTCCGGCTTTTCCTCTCGAGCCGGATCTATGACCACCAGTGCGGATTCAAAGCTTTTAACAGGGAACGGCTTATGTCACTCCTTCCCTCTGTCCGTGATACCCACTGGTTCTGGGACACCGAGGTGCTCGTGCTCGCCCAGCGGGCCGGTTACCAGGTCTGCGAGTTCCCGGTGAAATGGCGGGAAGGCAGGGGGACAACCGTTCGAAGAAACGACGTGTGGGAGATGGGAAGTGCAATTCTCTCACTCTGGTGGCGAATCCATGTTAAGGGTGACTGCCCATTACCAACCGGATGAACCTGTCTCACCTTAAAAAGCGGATAAAGTGTCCGTGAGGTTATCGTGAGATGTCTGCGAAAAAATGGTCAAAAACAACTTTTTCTTGCAGGATGGAATTTTCATCGCATCTTTGGGCATATCTATCATTATAACCCTACCATCTTCGTGATCTCCCCGGTATCCACCTTCCGGCTGAGGTAGACGAAAGCCACGTACCCCGCCACGATGCTCCAGCCGAACGTGAGAGCCCGGCCGATAAGTACCGTTGAGCCGCCGATGTCATGGGGGATGCCTGCCGCCGAGAGGATCAGGATCATGACAACCTCGGTCCCTCCCACACCACCAGGCAGGAATGAGAGCAATCCTATCAGGACTGAAAGGGCGAGGATGCAGGTGAACATGACCGGGAGAACGAGATCGACAGGCGCCGGGGCAAGTGCAAGGTATACCGCATAGAATGCCATCCCGTCCAGAAGCCACGCAACAAGCGTCCATGCGAAGCTCCCGAGAAGAGATACATGGGAGATACGGCACCCGCGATAGAAATTGGTAAGGAACTCTTCGTCAATCTTCTTCAAGACCGGGAAGCGTTTGAACAGGCCGATCGCCTTCCTTCCGGCCTGTTCGCTGTACATGATGAGGAAAAGAAATGCGATAAGCACCGAGAAGATGACTACCGAAAGGACGATCAGCGGGAGATAATCGGCTGCAGCGATGAGAGAGATCCCTGAGAGCCCAAAAAGGATCAGTACGAGGACATCCATTATGCGTTCCCAGATCACGGAGGGAAGAGAGACGGAGATGGGAGTACCATCCACCGCTTTCAGGGCCATCGTTTTTACAGGCTCGCCTATCTTCCCTGGAGTGAGGTTGCTTACCGTTATCCCGAAAAACTGGACGGGCGCAAGTTTTCCAAACGAGATCCCGGGAAGAAGGACCTTCCATTTATAAACCCTGCATACCAGTGCCAGGTTGGCAAAAATGAATCCATATAAAATATATACAGGATTTGCAGAAGCGATCGTTCGTACGAGCTCTGCAGGATTAAGGAAGAGGACTATCCCGGCCAGGATGAGAAGACTGACAAATATCAGGACGCCCGTTTTCCACTTCATTGCAAAATACCACATCTATTTCGCCTGCAATGGTAGTTAAAGGCGATCGAGGCGGGCGACAAGTGCCAGATTTCCCAGGTCTTTATTCAGGTTGGATGAAAAGGCTTTGTGCCTCCGGAAGAAATACACTGGGAATCACGTGAGCGACCATCCTCCACATCATAAACACACCTGGTACAAAGAAATATGTACGGCAATGAAAACGGTCTGCAGAGCCCGCCCGCCGATGGACGGAATTTCAGGATGGCCCGGTTGTACCGCGGTACTGTCTTTGTTCAACCTGGGTAAGGAGGATTGGTATGATGGGAGCTGAAGTTGAAGCTGTTTCTGTCCTCGCATGGCTCGCAGTGCTCTTTTTCCTCCAGTTATCGCTCTGGCCGTTTCTAAGAAGGGCATGCAGGGAATTTGCGTACCCGGTTTCATGGTCGGTATCGATCCTGCTTTTTACGCTGGTCTCGTGGTATTGTGGGTTTGCGGGACTCCCGGTGCCACTCGCTCTGCTCCCCTTCGCCGTCCTTCTCGGGATCGCGGCGTATCGGGGGGAATACTCGTGGGAGGCATTCTGCAGGGAGCGCCGATGGGTTGTCCTGTTCCTCGTGGCGTTCGGGGCGATGCTCGAGGTCAGGTATGTCAACTCCTCCATCTCATACGCCGAGAAGTTCATGGATCATGCGTTCATCGCATCGATCATGCGTATTCCTGTTGTCCCTCCGCTCGATCCCTGGTTTTCCGGAGGGTATCAGAATGCATATTATTACCTTGGATACTGGCTGTTTGGCACTCTCGGGATCGTGAGCGGCGTCCCGTCGACGATCGTATTCAACCTCGCCCTGCCGACGGTCTTCGGTCTCTCGGCGATAAATCTGTATGCGATCGGCGACCTGGTAATGAAACGCTTCAAGTGGCTTCCGCTTATCGGCCTCGTCATGTTCAACCCTTCGTTCATCTGGAACTTCCTCTCCGGAAAACCGGTTGGATCAGTCTTCTGGGACAGCACGAGGACGATCACGAATACTATCAACGAATACCCCCTCTTCTCCTTCACCTGGGGTGACGTCCATCCCCATGTAATCGGGATGTTCAACCAGATTCTCCTCATCTTCCTGCTCCTGTATGCATGGAAGCGCTGGGGCTCGCTCGACACCCGTGGCCGCGGCATACTTATCTGTATCGCTGCTCTTGGACTGGGGTCTGCTCCGGCGATTAATACATGGGACGTGCTCATCTATGCACCCCTCATCCTCGCATTCGGCCTCCTCATATGGTATCGGAACCTTGGTCCAACGTGCAAGGAATCGAAAAGCTCCGGACACCGGGGCTGCTTCCAGGAGATAATTCAGGTCCTGAAGGGGGCGGTCCAGGTTTCCGTCCGGCATATCCGGGAGGGCCGGCCCTGGGAGATAGCAGGGGAGGCGTGGGGATTCTTCCTCCTTACCCCGCCTCTCGCGGTACTACTCTATACCCCGTTCTATCTCCAGATGAGGACTCAGGGGGTAGATGGCGTGGGGTTTGTCACTCTTCCTACAAATCCGGTCGAATTCCTCCTTGTGCATGGATTTTTCCTCGCAGTGCTCCTTGTGTACTGCCGGAAAGATATTGCGGCCCGGCCTTATCTTCTGATTATTCCCGGTCTTGTCGTTGCTGCCGGGTATGCCTCGGCCGGAATCGCGCTTATCCCGCTCGTGTACCTGCTCGTCCGGAAGGAGCGGGATGCGGTCTCATTCATGGCGATCATCGGTCTCTCGATCCTCATCGTGTGCGAATTTCTTTACCTGAAAGACCACATGGGGGATACCTACTTCAGGATGAACACAGTCTTCAAGTTCTATATCGGCGCGTGGTTCTTCCTCGCTACCGCATCCCTCGCGATAATCGGCCGATGGCTTGACAGGATATTCCCAGCTGCCTTCCCCTCCCGTACCGCAAGCCGTGTTCTCACTGTACTCTCGATCGCATGCCTTCTCTCTGTACCGCTCCTCGTACCGCTTGACCCGCCGTTCCGGACCTCTTCCCTTGACGGCCTCTCGTATTTGACGACAGAACATCCCGGCGATCTCGCGGCTGTCACGTTCCTTCGAACCCTGCCGGGGAATATCACGCTCGTCGAGGCCGAGTGCGGGGATTACTCCTACTGCGGGCGTGTATCTTCTTTCACCGGCATCCCTGCAGTGATCGGCTGGCCGTTCCACGAGTTCATGTGGAGGGGCGACATGGGCGGGTGGTACGGGCAGAGGGTCTCGGACGTTCGGACAATTTATGAGGACCCCGAACGCACTCTCCCACTAATGGAGAAGTATAACGCCACACTTCTCTACATCGGCGACCTCGAGCGGGAGAAGTATAAAGTTAACATCACTGGCCTTGCGCTCCCCCTCATCTACGAGAACGAAGGAGTCGCAATTTACCGCCGCGGTTGAGCCATTTTCCGGGTCATGGAGAGACGGCTGACATACCTTTATTTCCGCACCTGTTGAAATGTAATGGCACATCGTCACTTGCTGATGAGTGATGAGGGAGTACTACGCACTCCTGAATGAGGTGAGTTATGGCTGGAAAATACGTGAAATTCACTGTACCTGAAGAGGTACAGAACAAGGCGCTCGAAGCGCTCGAGATCGCGCGGGATACCGGAAAGATCAAGAAGGGCTCAAACGAGGCAACAAAAGCCATCGAGCGCAGTACGGCCGTCCTCGTGCTGATTGGGGCGGACGTTGAGCCCGAGGAGATCGTGATGCACCTCCCCCCGCTCTGCGATGAGAAGAAGATCCCGTTTGTCTTCATCAACAAGCAAAACGATCTCGGGACCGCGAGCGGCCTTGAGGTCGGGACAGCTGCTGCTGCGATTGTGAAGCCGGGGAAGGCGAAGGAGATCGTGGACGATCTTTCCAAGCAGGTCTCAGAACTGAGAGCGTGAGAGTAGATGGCTGACGACGCAGTGCCAGCGGAAGTGATCGAGGTGATCGGTTCGACCGGGATGCACGGCGAGGCGATGCAGGTCAAATGCCGCATTCTCGAGGGTCTCAACAAGGGCAGGATCATCACCAGGAACACCGTGGGGCCGATCCGGGAAGGAGATGTCCTCATGCTCCTCGAGACCGAGCGCGAGGCGAAGAAACTTTCGCGGAGGTAATCGGTAATGGTAGATATTCGCACCTGCAGTTTCTGTGGCGGGCCGATCGAGCCCGGCACCGGCAAGATGTTCGTGAAGAAGGACGGCAGTATCTTCTACTTCTGTAGCTCGAAGTGCCAGAACAACCAGCGCCTCGGCCGGGTCCCGCGCCGTGTCGCCTGGACAAAGGCAGGAAGAAAGGCACTCGGAAAGGAGTGACGCCGTCCATGGAGCGCACCTTCGTGATGGTCAAACCTGACGGTGTCCAGAGGGGGCTCGTCGGGGAGGCGGTCTCGAGGCTCGAGAGGAAAGGCCTCAAGCTCGTCGCCGCACGGTTTGAACAGCTGCCGGATCTGCGGGTTATCGAGCAGTACAAGGAACACCAGTCGAAACCGTTCTTCAACTTCCTGAAGAAGTACATCATGAGCGGCCCGGTGTTCCTCATGGTCTGGGAAGGGAAGAATGCCGTGAAGATCGTGCGGACACTTATCGGGGCAACAAACCCCGCTGAAGCGGCGCCCGGGACGATCAGGGGTGATTTCGGGCTCGATATCGGACGAAACATCATCCACGCCTCGGACTCGGTCGAGAGCGCGAACCGGGAGATCCCGATACACTTCTGCGCCGAAGATCTCACGACTTACACCCGGATCGATGAACAGATCA
>JAJRBP010000218.1 GCA_028679405.1 Methanoregulaceae archaeon
GCAACAGAACGTGTCAGAAGAGGCCTGCCCCCGTAAAAACCTTCAGGACCAGGAGGATCACAGGCTGGTGAACCAGGTAGATGACGAGCGAGTGCCGGCCGAGGAAGCCGAGGGGTGCGAGGGTATTGATCTTCTCGTCCGGTGCCTGGAATTTCCTCACCCCGCCGGGATAGAGAGTACTCCCGAGGAAGATACCTGCAAGGACGACTCCGAACCAGGGAAGGACCGGGGTATAGTCGAGGCTCTGGAACCCGGCCGGGTGGATGCCAAGCCATAAGAGCCACCCGGGTCCGGTCACCTGCATGAGAAGAATTCCTGCGATCATACACACGATCCCGGCAATAAGGGCGAGCATCGGTCTTTTAAGAAAGGGGAGCGAGAGGATCACCGAGAGACCGATGAGGTGGAGGACACCGAACAGGATCGTCCCCTCAGGGACAAAGATCCAGGTTACCCCGGTGATAAGCATGCCAAGGCCGAATATGAAAATTCCCCTTTCGAAGAACTTGCGGTAGTACTTCGTCCGTGTCATCTTTCTTTCCGCGACCGACGAGCTCAGGGTAAGGGATACCCCCACAAGCGCGAGGAAGAGGGTGACGGTCGCGTACGCGAAACCCCGCCAGAACCCGCTGATCACGTCCACCTGCCAGAGTCCCAGGAACCAGAGGTCGAAGAGAGAGTGATAGGTGACCATCATGAGGATGGCGACCCCTCTGAGGACGTCGACCTCTTTGTAACGGGTACTCTTACGGACAGGCGCAGATTCCATTTTCAGGGTTCACCTCGCGGAGTTATCCGTGGATTCGGGGTCGGCATCACCTCCCGGGAGGACAGATCTCCGTCATAAACAGTAAAACTCTAATCCTTCTATCCCGAAGATACCATATCTGCATTCTGGTTTATCTCACGGTTGCCAGGTTCCAGAGGAGATCCCACATGATAGACGAATTGCTGAAAGGAAACCAGACGTTCAGGGAGACAGTATTTGCGAAGAACCTCGAACATTACCAGGAACTGACGAAGGGGCAGAGCCCGCCCGTCCTCTGGATCGGCTGTTCCGACTCGAGGCTCCAGACCGGGCACATCACCCAGGCGAAGGCCGGGACCCTGTTCATCCAGCGGAACATCGGGAACATCGCACCAGCCCACGACTGGAACTTCGCCACCGTGCTCGAGTACGCGATCAAGCACCTGAAAGTGAAGGACATCGTCATCTGCGGGCATTCGGACTGCGGGGCGATCAAGTCGCTCGACAAGGAGCTCGAGGATAATTATATCCCGCTCTGGCTGAACAACGCGATAGAGGCCAAAGAGAGGGTGGACGCAAAGATCAAAAAGCCCTCGACCCCTGAGGAAGCAAAGGAGCGCTCTCGCATGATCGAGCAGGAGAATGTCAGGCTCCAGATCGAACACCTGAAAAAATACCCACTGGTGAAGACCGCCCTTAAAGAGGGGAAGATCAAGGTCCACGGCCTGTATTACAACCTCTCCGACGGGTCGCTCACGCGGGTCGTGTGAGAGGTCAGTGGCAGGCTTCGATCTCTTTTTTTATCCGGTCAAGTGCGACCCGGCCGATCTTCGTCGGCTTCCCGTTAATGATGACGATTGGGAGCGGGTATTCGTGGCTCTCAAGGATCTCCCTCACGTGGGCAGGGATGCCATGGTCGATCAGGGTGAGTTTTACCGCGACCCGGTTTCCATAAAGGGTATAGAGGATGTCGTTCAACGCCGGGACCGCGGCAACGAGGCGGCCGGTCGGACGGCATTCAGTGAGTCCGCAACTCCTCTCCTCATCACAGGGAAACGGCGAACACTCGGTCATCTCGAGACCGACGATCTCCACGACGATCGGATCTTCCATGCCCTGATACTTCTACCGTGAGTGGTATAATCCCGCGGTTCGGGACATGATCAGACAACCGCAGGATCCCTGGGTTTATGGAAATCCATAGAAAGGTACAGGTTGACGAGAATGTACCGGAAAAAAAGTGATCAGTTGAATTCTACCAGTGCTCCAGCCCCATACAGGTGATTGTAGCCGGTTTTCTGGGTCGGGTTCTTGAAGGTCAGCTGGATATTGATAGCGGAAGGGAAATGTATCCACTTTTTGAGGTCGACGGGGTAGCGTGTGATCGCCGGTGGCGCCCAGTCCACGTCCTGTGAATATACCTCGGTATCCCGGTTGTATACGCTCACATGGGTGATATTTCCAGGTCCGCCCGCAGGGTTCGCCTTGTAGTCGATGAAGAGATATCTCACCCAGGTCTTGTTTCCATCGATCTTCGTGGGTATCACGACCGGCATTTCAACATAGGCCCATTGATTCGGCCGTAATGTCAGTTGATACCCGAAGAAGGTATGGCGGCTTGCCACTACCAGGGTGGCAAAATCCTCATTCAGCATCGCGTTGTTTCCGGGAGACCAGAATAACTGTTTATGGATATAATCGGGCGAGATTGCCGATGCTGCAGGACCTGCAGTTTCCAATGCCGATACCGCGGTAACCATAAAAATCGTGCAACAGAGAGTTGCCACTAACAGAACCAGGATTTTTCCAGATTTCATAGTATCCCCCCTTAAAATTCAGAGTACGACAGTACTCCAATGTCCCTGATAACCGCTTGAGTATAAAAATATTTGGTTTTCATCTCTCCCCCGATCAACCAGGATACCTGACGACGAGGAAAGTACCGACCCTGAGGAAAATCCGGAATTAAAAGAAAGATCTCTTCAGGGCTCACATGAACCGTTCGAACCGGTCCTTTTTTGCCTTGCAGACCGGGCAGACGAGGGGGGCCTCGGGGCGGGCGCAGAGGTACCCGCAGACGCGGCACCGCCAGACCGGGAACGCGAGCGTCCCCGGGGCGACCGGTGCGGCCGTTGCATGCTGGAGGCGCTGGCTCCTCGGCGGACGGCGTTCGGGCACGGGAACGACCTTCTGTTCGCCCGCAAGGACAGTGTCGGAAACATACAGGGCGCAGTAGCAGGCACCGTACTGGTCGAGGTCGGGGTCCCGGTAATCGCAGGGGCATATAATGTCGAGGTCCTCCTCCTTCTTCCCGGACGCAAGCCTGCACGGGCAGGACATGTACCCATATCGCAGTCCGTTGGTATTCAGCCCCCTGACGAGACCTTTCGTAAACGCGACGTCGGGGTTCAGGTGATACCCGCCTTCCTCCGCTTCGTCGAAGAGTTTCCTGTACAGTGCATCGATCTCACCCGCACCACTGCCGGTACCGGGGCTCATGCGAGCGCCTCCTTTAGTTCATCCTCTCTGAACCCGACGATAGTCTTCGTCCCGTTGATCACAATGGTCGGGAACGAACCTCTCGGGTTGTACCGCTCCACTTCCTCGAGCGCCATGTTCAGTTCATCCTGCGGCAGGAGGTCCACGAACACGTAATCGAATGCGACCCCGAGGTTTCGCAGGAACTCCTTCGTCCTCGCACACCACCCGCAGGTGCTCAGTGCAAAGAGTACTATCTTCCCGCGGTCCTTCCCGTCCACATGCTCCATTTTTACCATCGACACGCTCCAGGTTCTGTTTCATGAGTCAGATAGCCCGGTTACTATTTATGTATACAGGGCGGGCCCGGGCGAAAGATGGCAGCTGGAAGAAACTATCCGGAGTCATCCTGCATCCGGGCATCCGGCACAACCGGCAACGCCGACACCACCATCCTGATGTCTTTTATTCCCCCTGTCTTTCCACGATCCGGCTGCCAGCCGGCGGAGCGAGGGGAAGACGAAGGAGATCCGATCGTGAGGATCTTTTGAAAGGAGTATTTTCGGCCGTATTCCGATCCGGAAAGACCTATCTCCTCAGCACAGAAATACTTCGGCTTATCGGGTATCCGGAAATGCCAGTTGAAACCACTGATATCAACCAGCTGAAACAGAAAACGGCGAGACTCTCGATAGGATCGAACCTCTTCCTCGTCATCATGAAGCTTGCGGTCGGCGGGATGATCGGCTCGGTGAGCATCATCTCGGAGGCGATCCACTCGGGTTTGGACCTCGTGGCAGCCCTGATCGCATACATCTCGGTCAGAAAATCCGGCGAGCCGCCTGATGACGCACATGCCTTCGGACACGGAAAATTCGAGGACTTCTCGGGGTTTATCGAGGCGATCCTGATCTTCGTTGCCGCCGCGCTGATCCTGTACGAGGCGATACGGAAGATCCTTGGCGAAGAGTCCGGACTGGATATGGGAATCATCGGGATCGGGATCGCGGTCATGGGAGTCTCGGCCCTCCTCAACTGGCTGATCTCGTCCAGGCTCATGAAGGTGGCAAAGAAGACCGAGTCGATCGCGCTCGAGAGCGATGCATGGCACCTCCGGACCGATGTATATACCTCCCTCGGGGTCTTTGCCGGCCTCGTCGCGATCCACTTTACCGGAATCACCATCCTTGACCCGCTCTTTGCGATCGGTGTCGCCCTGATCATCATAAAGGCCGCCTACGACCTCACCCGCCGGTCCTTCTCCGATCTGATCGATCACCGGCTTCCGGACAGCGAGGAGGAGCGGATCCGGCGGATCATATGCGAACACTCGTCCGAATACGCAGACTTCCATGCCCTCAGGACGAGGAGATCGGGGCCCGACCGTTTCATCGACCTCCACCTCACGGTCCCCGGGGATGCGACGATCGAGCAGGCGCACGACCTTGCCGATCACCTAGAGGCCGACCTCCGCGTGGAGTTCCCGGGGGCGAACATCACCATCCACCAGGAACCCTGCGGCCACGTATGCGAGACCTGCAGTTCGAACGGGACTTGCGGGTCGGTCTGCAGGATCAGCGACCGCCGGACTGATGTGCCAGGAAGATGACCGGGGACCACGCGAAAGGTATCGGGCAGGGAATACCCGTGGGATAAATAAACTCATATCCCTTGTGCCAGATACGTTTATGATATGGGCAGATTTCGGCTGACAAAGTCCATTCCCCTTGCTTTTGCGATTCTCGTGTGCATTACTTTTTTTGCACAGTCAGTACTCGCGGAAGATATCGATCCTGTCGTTGTGACTACGACGGACACCCCCGAACCACCGGGACCGATCTACACCGACACCCCCGAACCACCGGGGCCTATCCCGACGGATACTCCGGAGCCGCCGGGTCCCATCCCAACCGATACCCCCGAACCACCTGGTCCGATTCCGACAGATTCCCCTGAGCCGACAGACACCCCCGAACCACCTGGTCCGGTCCCGACTGACACTCCTGAGCCTCCCGGCCCGGTTCCTACGGATACGCCGGAACCTCCCGGCCCCATCCCCACACCAATGCCTGTCCCCGGGTATGTCGATGTATCCTCCTCCCCGGCCGGCGCGGTTGCCGTCCTTGACGGGACAGAGCGTAAGAATACCCCGGCGACGTTCATGGCGTCCTCAGATACCTATCACTCAGTTGAGGTCGTGATGTCAGGATACCAGCCGTATGCGGATATTGTCTACGTAACGTCCGGCGACACGGAGCCCGTATACGCGGAGCTCCGCCCGAGCCCGATGCAGACCGGCAGCGTGAATGTCGTTTCAACCCCTTCCGGTGCGAATATCTGGATCGATGGGACCTACATGGGATCGACTCCCCGCCTCGTGGGTGGGCTCTTCCCGGGCAGCCATCAGGTGGTCCTGCGAAAGGGAGGTTACTATGACTACACCGCGAACACCGCGGTCTCATCAGGGCAGGTCACCCAGTTCAGTGCGGGCCTGAGCGCGTATAAACCCGACCCTGGAGTCGGCTGGATCGAGATCACCTCGAATCCGCCTGGTGCGGCCATCTTCCTCGACAACACGTTCAGGGGGATCACCCCGACGTCCGCTACTTTCTACATCAGCGACGTCAGTCCGGGATACCACACCGTTCGGCTCACGCTCCCCGAATACAAACCCTATTCCGAGACATTCCTGACCAGGTCGGGGATAATCCATGACATCCACGCGACCCTGACCCCCGAGGCGCCCGGACCACTGCCCGACACCGACGGGCAGATCACGGTCGAGTCGGTCCCGTCCGGCGCCGACGTGTACCTCTCGAACGATTTCCGCGGGTTCACCCCTCTCGTCCTCAC
>JAJRBP010000129.1 GCA_028679405.1 Methanoregulaceae archaeon
TCCGTTCGAACAAGGCGTCCCGCTCTATGCAGTGGTTAATGACGAGTACACTGATGCAGTCAAGGAACATCTCGCGAACCTGGGGCTTTCGACCGATTATCACTCAGCCGGACTGACATGGACCACCGTACCGCCTCCCGGGGAAATGCTCGTCTTCCATGGCATTTCCGAGACCGGGGAATGGGTTGTCGTACCTGAGTCCGGAAGGGCGGCGGAACGGGTTATCCTCGCCGGGAATACCCCGGATGGGAAGTGGAAGTCATGGACGTTCCGGGAGAAGGTAGTGCGGGCAGTGTTCAACGGCTCCGTCGGGGATTCCACCGTCTGGTTCGATGAGGAGACCGGAGAACAGGCAGATGCCGACCAGACCTACCTTCTTGCCGCGCTCTGTTTCTCGTGGTATTCCACCCCGGTGAAACTGGCGGACCCCCGGGGTGAACCGGGAGTTTCCCTGAATCCTCCTGCAAACCTGGCAGTATCGTTTGTTGCCTCACAATCCCGGGCACCGGTAACATCCGGGTACACGGGGCAGGGGCTCCTCTCCGGATACGTGCAACCCGCCCGGCCGGGGATACCGCTCCGGTCCGGCTCCCCTGCATTTCTGCAGTCCGCGGCATCCGGGACCGCAGGCTCTCCGATCTCCCCGCAATCGTCCGGGTATGCGCCCCTGACCGATGCCCGGCTGTTACCATCCGGACCCGCCTTTTCCCCGGCCGGTCTGTCGGTCCCGGGCACGGATTCATGGAAGGTCCCGCTCCCACGGGCCCCGGCCATCTGATCTTTTTTTTAGTCCGGTTCCCGGTTTATCGCGTCCCTCACCTGAAATAATCCACGATATTTGTAAAGAACGCCATATTCAACGATTCGGACGGAAGATCCCGCCCCTGCCGCCTGAGAACTTCCTTCCGCAGCGGCCAGTCATAGAGGTTGACGAACTCCATGGCCCGCTCCGGGTGCGGCATGAGTCCGAGCACCTTCCCGTCCTCGGAGGTAATGCCGGCGATATCTGCCAGCGACCCGTTCGGATTGAAGGGATATTCGCCATGTGCGGGTGAAAGGTCATCCCTCGTATACGTGAACGCGACCTGCCTGTTCTTCTCCAACCGTTTCAGAGTTTCTTCTGAACACGAAAAGTTCCCTTCCCCGTGGGAGACCGGGCAGCAGATCCGCTCGATCCCCTTCGTCCAGAGGTTCTCCGCCGCTGGCCTGAGCGTCACGAAACGGCACTCAAGCACCCCCTTCGTGTTCGGCATCAGGGCGATATCGCGGCTGTGTTTCCGGCTGAAAGCAGGCACGAGCCCGAGGTTTGCGAGGATCTGGAAGCCGTTGCAGATCCCGAGCACGAGGTTGTCGCCTTCGAGGAACGCATCGAGGTCTTCCCGCAGGTTGTTCCTCACCCGGTTCGCGTAGGCATTCCCTGCACCGGTGTCGTCGCCGTACGAGAACCCGCCCGGGAAGACGATCAGCCGGTAGTCCGCCATCCGCTTCCTCCCTTCGATAAGGTCGTTGATATGGACTATCTCCGAACCCATCCCGGCCCTGGCGAGTACCTCCTGCGTCTCCATCTCTGAGTTGATCCCGTACCCGCTCATGATGAGTGCCCGTTCAGGGATCATCGCACCTGGAGATCGTCCGTACCGGATGCTCATGGCTCAAACCCCCCCGAATGGTCCCTTATACGCCGCCTCGAGCTCGCAAACCGGAGTGCAGACCAGTTCTCCGCCGCAGGAGATCCTGAAGTCTCTTCCGGTCACCTGTCCCAGGAACAAGGCCTCGTTGCCGATCACCTTCTCGAATGCCTCCCTGTTCGCGGGATCGACAGTGACTACGAACCTCCCGAGCGTCTCGGAGAAGAGGAAGTAGTCCGGGCGAATCGTTCCCTGGACAGAGAGGTCCATCCCGAGTCGTCCGGAGATCGCGACCTTGGCAAGCGCGACACCAAGCCCACCGATAGTGACCGGGAACGCTGACGCGACGAGCCCGCGGGTGATCGCGTCCGTCAGGCGTTCGTACCTCGCCCTCGCCTGCACCACATCGAGTCCGGGCACGGTGCCCCCCGTTATCCCCAGGCTTGCGAAGTACTCCGACCCCCCGAGCTCCTCTGCCGTATCGCCGATTACGTACACAAGGTCGCCTTCGAGTTTCGCATCCATCGAGACCGCCAGGCGGACATCGGGATGGACCCCGATGGACGAGACGAGGAGCGTCGGAGGTACTGAGACCCTGACCGGCCGGTTTTCAGCATCGAAACCAGAGAAGTCGTTGTACATGCTGTCCTTGCCCGAGATGAACGGTGTTGAGAAACCGGTCGCGGTGTCATAGCACCCGAATGCCGCAGCTTTCAACTGGCCGAGCCGCTCCGGCTCGTCGGGCGAGCACCAGCAGAAGTTGTCGAGGATCGCGATCGCATCGAGCGGCACCCCGATCGCAATAAGTCCCCTGATCGCCGTATCGATGCAGGCTGCCGCCATCCGGTAGGGATCGATCTCCGAGTACGAGGGGAATATCCCCTGGGAGAGCCCGACCCCGCGCCCGGACCCCGGCAGGACTTTTGTCAGGGTCGCCACACCCTGGACCCGGCCCCTTCCCTGGACCGGCCCGAGCACGTGCCCTCCCTGCACGGTATGGTCGTACTGGACCGAGATGAACTCGGTAGAGCAGATATTCCTCCGGCCAAGCATCGAGCGGAGCGTCGCATCGAGCCGGTCGGAACACGGGAAGAGAGGCGCAGGCAGGGGCTTTTCAGGGCGGACGGTCTCCAGGTGACAGGCCGGCTCGCCTCCATGGAGGAAAGAGAGTTCGATATCCATTACCACCGAACCGTGGAACTCAACCACACACCGGCCTGTATCAGTAAAGGTCCCGATCGCGGTCGCCTCCACCTCCCGGCGGCGCATCAGGTCCATGAACGCGGCCAGCTTCTCCGGCGGGACGGCGAGGGTCATCCGCTCCTGCGACTCGGAGATCCAGATCTCCCATGGCGCCATCCCGGGGTACTTGAGCGGGACACGGTCGAGGATGACATGGCAACCGTTGCATTCCCTCGCCATCTCGGCGACCGAGCACGAGAGGCCCCCCGCCCCGTTGTCCGTGATGCTGTGATAAAGTCCGGGGTCACGGGCCTCGTGGACTATCACGTCGGAGAACATCTTCTGTGTGATCGGGTCGCCGATCTGCACTGCAGTCACCGGGCTTGCGGGGTCGAGTGCCTCAGACGAGAAAGTCGCGCCATGGATGCCGTCTTTTCCCACACGGCCGCCGATCATCACGATACAGTCGCCGGGCATCGCCCGCTTCTCATAGAGCTTCCTCCCTGAATGTTCCCGGGGCATAATCCCGACCGTACCTGCAAAGACCAGCGGCTTCCCCCGGTAACGGTCATCGAACCGGACGAACCCCTGCGGCGTGGGGATACCGGAGCAGTTTCCCCCGACCCCGATCCCGAGGACGACGCCGTCGAGGATCCTCTGCGGCGGGAGGACCGGGCTCTGCCGGTCACGCCCGCGGAAGAGGGCCGGTCCGCCTCCCGGGTTCCCGACGCAGAACCCGTACACGTTGATGCACGGCTTCGCCCCGAGTCCAAAACCGATCGTGTCGCGGTTCACGCCGACGATCCCGGTGATCGCACCGCCGAAGGGATCAAGAGCGGACGGGGTGTTATGAGTCTCGACCTTGTGCGTGACGAGCCATGTGTCGTCGAAGACGATCGCGCCCGAGTTGTCGGAAAAGACCGACACGCAGATATCCCGGTCACCTTTCTCCCTCCGGATCCGGTTCGTTGCCGCCTGGATGCACGACTTGTAGAGACCCGCGGGCACGTCGTCGTCCATGGCGGAGGCGAAGATCGAGTGTTTGCAGTGCTCGCTCCATGTCTGGGCGAGCGATTCCAGCTCGACGTCGGTCGGTTTCCGGTTTTTCCCGGCAAAATATTCGCGGATGACGCGGAGCTCCTCAACATCGAGCGCGAGCGGACCCCGCCGGTGCCCGGTCCGGGGATCTGCGATCCCCTCCTTCCCGAGCCTGGCGAGCCCGGCATCGTCGATGTCCAAGTCGACCGGTTCTGCGACCGGCATTTCATGGAGGTCAACGCGGGGCACAATCCGGTCCATACCCGCCGTTCCGTATTCCTTCCGGCTTCTGATATGCACCCGGTTGATCAGCGGATTCGAAAGCGAAGCTGCGAGCTGTTCCGCCTCACCCTGGGTAAGGTTTCCCGAGACAAGGAAGAGCTGTGAGGTATAGACCGCCTCGCCGGGGGAGAACTTTATCCTGAAAAAGTCCTCGATGGTCTGGCGTGCGGTATTGCCTGCGTTATCAGTCACGCCAGGGAGGAATCCGACCTCGATTGCAAGATCGAAATCCGCCAAAGTCGCTGCATCCGCGGTGAACTCCTGCACGACGGCGTTTGCGAGCTGCCCGCCGATCAGATCGAGATCCTCAGCCGTAAAATCCCGGGAATCGGTGGCGATCGTATAGACGTCAATCTGATGCAGTTCCCTGACCGGGAACCCGAGCGAGCGTATCCGGCCGGTCCGGACTTCCAGCCTGGGATCGTTCGAATATCGGACTTCGATCCTGTGGACGTGCGCCATGTCTGTTGTACTAAATCAATCGTCCGACCACAAAATAATCCCGGTGCAGGTGAGGTGTGCCGCGGGCACCAGATACATTCTTAAGAGTTCCCGGGAAGAATTTCACTGACAGGGGGGTCAATCGGGTGAACGCAGGATTTTATCGCATGAACCGGAACGGCACGATACTGGCTGTCGCATGTATGATACTCATCGTGACTGCGGGGTGTGTCAGTACCCCTGGCGTAAACCGGACCTCCGGAAATGCCACCCTAACCCCCTCTCCTCCCCTGGGTGTCTCTGAGGACCATGTCGTGGCCGCAAACAACAGGTTTGCATTCGACATGTACTCGGCCCTTCGAACGGATCCGCGCTACGAGGAGAGAAACATCTTCTTCTCCCCCGTCTCCCTCTCGTCCGCTCTCGCTCTCGTATACGAAGGGGCTA
>JAJRBP010000151.1 GCA_028679405.1 Methanoregulaceae archaeon
GTTCGGGGGAGAGCACTGGGTCGAGTGGAACCCGGAGGGCTGCCCGTACTATCCCTGCCATTTTGAAGGCCAGAGGTGCGATTACTGTTACTGCCCGTTCTACCCCTGCCGCGAGGAGGACCTCGGGCAGTGGGTCGAGGGTTCGGGGGGCGGACAGGTCTGGAACTGCAGCAGGTGCACCCTGCTCCACGAGCCTGAGGTCGCGTCGTACCTGAAACGGAATCCCGAAGCTGCGCTCGGTGAACTCAGGGCGGTAAGGAAAAAAAGGACTGGTTGATTATTCCTTGATACCGAGGGCAGAGATGAGCTCGGCAAGGGGGATGCCATGTGCCTCGGCCGCTTCGCGGATCGTCTCGCCACGGGCAATTGCGCACCCCACACACCCCATCCCGAACTTGAAGAGTACCTCTGTAGACTCGGGCTTTGCCTTTAAAAGGTCATATATCGTGCTGTCTGCAGTAATCTCCATACAGGCGTACTATTCGGCGGTGGCATACTTAAACCTGTACATGTGACGCAGTTTCACACCGCGCCTGCTGATCCTTTATGCTCTCCGTACCATATCTTGGGACGGAGATGTATGGGATGGATATACCCGAGATTGCAGAAAGAATCTCCTTGAAATTCGTGCAAAAAGGATGCAATGTGGACCGTCAGAAGATCGAACCGAAACTCCGCCGCCTGATCGAGGAGTTCGGAGTCCCTCCCGCGGAGGCGGAACGGACCGTGCAGAACGAGCTCTTCCGGGAATTCGGGATCGTCATCGGCCCGGGCGGGGGCGGGGGCGGATCCGAGAAGAAGGCGATCGCGGAGGCGGTGCCCGGGGAATGGGTGACGGTCGAGGGGAGGGTCGTGGCCCTCTCGCGGCCCCCCAGCCCCGCAATCAGCGCGACCGGGGTCCTGTCGGACGAGAGCGGTTCGATAAGGTTCGTCATCTGGTCGAAGGCGAGCGCGCCTGAGATCAGGACGGGAACCTGGTACCGGTTCGAGTCGGCGGTGGTCGACGAGTTCAAGGGGGTTTCCAACCTCAAGGTTCATTCGGGGACGAAGGTGACGGAGATTACCCACGAAGGAGCCCTCATCCCGAATGTCCGGAAGATATCAGAACTGAGCCCCGGAGTCGGGAACGTCAGGGCGAAGGTAATCCAGGAGTGGGAAGCGAACCATGAACGGATGCTCCAGACCGGCCTCCTTGGCGACGAGACAGCGACGATCAAGTTCGTGATGTGGAAGGAGGAAGGAAAGGAGAGGCTGGTCCCTGGCACCGTCTACACGATCTACTATGCGATGGTGGACGAATACAATGGCCGGCTCTCGCTGAACCTCAATACGGCAACTGCGATTCCCGAGGAGGGCGACCTTGCGGTCAGCTCGGGAGAGAGCCACATGGAAGGAGCCCTGGTCCACATCGCGCCAGGCTCCGGACTGATAAAGAGGTGCCCGGTAGAGGGGTGCAACCGGGTCCTTTCAAGGCAGAACTACTGCCCTGTCCACGAGATCCAGCCGAAGTATATCTACGATCTCAGGATCAAGGGATGGATCGATGACGGGATAAAAACGAACGAGGTACTCGTCCAGCGTGAGATGGTAGAGACGCTCACCGGGATCACGCTGGACCAGGCGCAGGAGATCGCAGAGAACAACCCACTCGGGATGGACGAGGTATTTCTCAGGATCCGCGATCGCGTGCTCGGAAGGTACCTGGACTGCGGAGGTCGGGAGATAGACAGGAGGATACTTGCCAATACTTGTGCATTCTGCACGTTCAATCCAGGTAAGCATGCCGACCTTCTGAACAGGGCGGGTGGCGAACAGTGACACCTGCAGACCAGTCTCGCCCGCCGCGACGGGACCTTTCCTTCGAACGGGAACCTGCACGCAGGGTGTTTGCGTCCGAACTCCGCGAGGCCCGCGTCCAGTTCAGGGACGGGACCGATGAGAAGAGCCCGAGTTACGTCCTCCTTCCTACCGGCGAACGGTGCAACCGGGTTTTCATAGTCGGAGCCTTTACAGAGAAGAAACGGCAGGGCGACCAGAATATATTCTACCGGGCAAGAGTTGCCGATCCGACCGGAACGTTCTCGGTGATGGCCGGGTCCTACCAGCCGGAGGCGATGCAGCAGATCGCGAGGATCGAACCGCCCGCATTTGTCGCAGTGGTTGGCAAACCCTCCCTTTACGAAACACCGGACGGAGCGATAATCGTCTCGGTCCGGGCAGAATCGGCAACCATCGTGGAGCGCGAGGTCCGCGACTGCTGGGTGCTCGATACCGCGCAGAAGACGCTGGACCGGATCGACGCGATCGGGAAAACCCCCGACTCGGAACGTGCCGCACAGGAATATCATATCGATCCTGTCGTTTACCGCAAGATGGTCTACGATGCCCTGAGCCAGTTGAAAATGTGAACGGTCGCCTGGAACATTATTTTTTTTGTCAGAATTTTATTATTCATATACTTCCCGATTCTTGTGACTGCCGGTGTAACGGGACAAGTGGAAGAGGACGGATAAAGGCGTGACCGGACGATTTCACTGACCAGACTGACGTTCAAAATACGTTCAAAAATAAAAAAGTCTTTGGACCGGATAAGGAGGGCAATCGAGGTTGAATAAGTCCTTAGTGCCCTCTCGCCTTATCCCAGGCTTCGAGCACCTCGGCACCCTCGATGAATACCAGCCCGTTCCTTCCGGCATATTTTCTGGCATCCTCCTTGGAGAGTGCATTCCCAGTCTCGTCGTCAAGCATTTCGCAGATGGTGATGGCGGGGGTGATCCCGGCCATCGCGGCGAGTGCGACCGAGAGTTCGGTCTGGCCCCTCCGCTTGTCCAGGAGGCCCTCGGCAGCCCGGAGGATCGCGACGTGGCCGGGGGATCGGAACTGCGCATGGAAATCAGCGCCGCCACCGTTGAGAGAACGCTTAACCTGCGACGCAAGTGCAGTAATGGTCAGTGCCCGGTCACGGTCGGTGATACCGGTGAATGTCTCCCGGTGGTTTACCCAGAGCGAGAATGATGACCTGTTCTTCCGGTCGTACGGGATCTCACCAGGACGCTCTGCGACCCCGCAGTCATGAAGGAGATCGGATGCGAACGGCAGCCCGAGCCGGAGGGCCGCATCGGGGCTTACCGCGGTACAGATGAGCCCTCCACCGTCCTTACGCATCCGGCGGATCGCACCCGGCGTTACCGAGGCGGCACTGATTGCGAAATCTGTCTCTCTCTCCCTTTCGTCGAAGTCATAGAGGAGGATGAACTCCCCCCTGGCAAGCGCCTTTATCGCGTCCTCAATCATCTGAAATCTCCACGGTTACCTGGTCCATGTCTGCAAGCCCAAGCCTGGGCCGGAGTTCTATGGGCGAGACCACCTCGATCACGTCTTCCGGGTAGTGGGTCCGGCCCGGCACCACGATCCCGCAGGGGATGTCTGCAATCCTGCAGGGAAGGCATTTCGCACTGCCAAAGGTTCTGCCATCGGCGACAAAGCCGGCAATTGGTACCCATTCATGACGGTCGAGCTCCCTTCTCACCCTGATACTCTGGGCATCAAGCCTGAGGTTCAGGGTGCCCGGGTAAGGTTCGAACCCAAGGTGTTCAAGGAACTGCTGGCGATAGGGTGGGAGTCCCATATAATACCTCCCTTCTCCAAGCCCTGTGACCACGTGGCCCGTCAGCCTGTAACGGGGTGATCCCCGCTCAAAAATCCGGCGATACTCCGCGTACTCTCTCCTCAGTTCCTCCTCGCCTTCCTTTGTGATGGTAATATACTGCCCGTCCGGCTTAGCCGTCCGGGCGATACAGTGCTGCCTCTCAAGGGACTGGAGTCTCCTCGAGGCAGTCTGCGGGCTTGCCCCGAGCGTGCCTCCGAGGACCTGGGAGGAGACCCAGACCGGGCCGCGCGCGTTGCCCATGAGGGCGATCGCCTTGAGGCACTGGAGGTCCTCGGGGATGAGCATGGTTATCAAATTTGAGATGCATCCTAAATATGGTTTTGGATACTTCGTGAAATGTCGATTGTCTATTCGTTAATTATAAATATCAAAGGGGAAACGGTACTAAGCCATGAAGTCCGGACTGCGCAATCAGCTCGCAGAAAAGATGGCAGGCGAGATTACGCTCTCGGAATCCCCGGGGAAAGCACTCCGGAAGTGGAGGATGAGTTTTGACATCCCCCAGGGAGTGCTCTCTGAACACCTGAAGGTATCACCATCGGTGATCAGCGATTACGAAAGCGGGAGACGGAAGAGTCCGGGGACGGCAATCGTGGGAAAGATCGTGGAGACGATCCTTGCGATCGACGAAGCGGGAGGCGGGAAGTACATCAGGAAGTACTCGCGCCTTCTCTTCTCGGGGATCGACGACGACGTCATCCACGATATGCATGATTACACGAATGCTGTACCGCTCAGACAGTTCGCCGACGCGATCGGCTGCACGACCATCTGCGGTCCGGTCGAAAAGACTATTTTCGGTTACACGGTGATTGACAGTCTCAACGCGATACTCCGGCTCTCCGCGGATGAGTTCAACTGCATTTACGGGTGGAGCACGGAGCGTGCGCTCATCTTCTCCGGGGTAACGACCGGGAAATCACCCATGGTCGCGATCCGCGTGACCCCGTTCAAACCGAGGGCTGTAGTACTCCAGGGACTCCCCGCCTCGCGAGTGGACCCCCTGGTGGCTAAGATGGCAGAAACAGACCGGATAACCGTGCTCTCCACCGAGATGGGTACCGAGCAGCTTGTTCACAATCTGAGGCAGAAACAATGGTAGGCATCATTACATACGGGGTATATATCCCGCGGTTCCGGATCAAGGTCGAGGAGATAGCCCGGGTATGGGGGGCGAACCCGGACGATATCTCGGGAGGGCTCGGTGTATACGAGAAGTCCGTCCCCGACCTCGACGAGGATGCCGCAACGATAGCAGTAGAGGCGGCGCGGAATGCGCTTGCCCGAAGACCGATCGATCCGGAAGGGATTGGGGCGGTGTATGTCGGGAGCGAATCGCATCCCTATGCGGTAAAACCGACAGCCTGTACTGTCGGGGAAGCCATCGGTGCAACCCCGGGAATGACTGCGGCGGACCTCGAGTTTGCCTGTAAGGCAGGGACCGCTGGGATCCAGATGTGTATGGGACTTGTCCAGAGCGGTATGATCCGGTATGGACTGGCAATCGGATCTGATGTCGCCCAGGGCGCCCCGAGCGATGCCCTGGAATACACCGCTGCAGCTGGCGGCGCCGCATACCTCATCGGGAGGGAGGATCCCATCGCGACCATCCACAAGACCTGCTCGTTCACCACGGACACGCCCGATTTCTGGAGGCGCGAAGGGCAGGGCTACCCGAGGCATGGCGGCAGGTTCACCGGAGAACCGGGGTACTTCAAGCATATCGAAGGTGCGGTGAAGATCATCTTTGGGGAGACCGGCAAGGGGCCGGAAGATTACGAGTATGCGGTCTTCCACCAGCCGAACGCGAAGTTCCCCCAGCGGGTTGCCAGGAACCTTGGTTTTAAGGAAGCCCAGATCAAGCCCGGACTTGTCGTCCCGAGGCTGGGAAACACCTACAGCGGATCCTCGATGATCGGCCTTGCTGCCACCCTCGATGTCGCGAAGGCCGGGGACCGGATCTTTGTCGCATCGTTCGGTTCGGGAGCCGGGAGCGACACCTTCGATATCGAGGTCACCAGCGCGATAGAATCATCTGAATTCCGGAGAGACGCTGCGCCATCGGTGGGAACCCTCCTGAAAAATCCCATTTATATGCAATATGCCCAGTATGCCAGGCACAAAGGAAAGATCGTGATGCAGAAATGAGAGACGTGGCAGTGATCGGTGTCGGATGCACGACATTCGGCGAGAAATGGGAAACATCGTTCCGTGA
>JAJRBP010000184.1 GCA_028679405.1 Methanoregulaceae archaeon
GAATAACCAGTAGGCTTTCCCCGGGAACATGGGATTTTCGTCACTGTGGGTCCCGCTCCCTCCCCTGACGATCGAGGCCTCGTATCGCTGGATGGTTGCATCGAATCCGATTACCGTTGTCCACCCGGCTTCGACCGATGAAAGAACCCTTTTGGCAGGTGCCGGGGTAATATCCGAGAACCCGACAAGGTTCCATCCCTGGAAGAGATCTTTTTCCGGGAGCTGCCAGACAGGTCCGGCAAATGACAACGGGACATTCGTCTCCGACACCGAATAGATCCAGGTCGCGTCGAGCGGCTTCAATGCATCCTCCCCAGTCACCTGTTTCCATTCATGCGAGGAGGTATCGAACGTAAACAGCGAATGCCCGCCTGTATTCACACCGCCAAAGACCTCTGCCGCGGTCCGGTGTCCTTCAACAAGTCTCCTTGGGACCGAGACGAGGTTCCACCCGGGAGAGAGGACGATCACCCCGGGAGCGGGTTCGCCCGGAACGGTGAATGTTCCGTGGGAAAGATCAGGCATAGGATATTCCCCGTCGTCTTTCTCGATCCGGGTCACTGAGATTCCGATCGGGGAAGTCCCCGGTGTGTCCCCCCTGAGTCTCAAAGTTGCCAGGAGGACACTGGAATGACCTGGACCTACCACATGATCCATATCCGCGGCCGCGAGCCTGACTGAGTCCGCAGGCAGGGTTGTGTTATAGGTATAATCCGGTGGTGCCCAATCCGGGAACTCCACTGAAATAATTTCTGCAACTTCCGGTCGGGACAGGGAGATCGTGATGACATACCCGAGCAGACCCTCCGGGACCTCGTCAAGAGTGAGCGGGACATCCCTCACCTCTCCCTGTGCCGTCACCGTGGCATTCCCCGTACTCACGACCATCCCAGACACCGCGGGCAGGAGGAGTGCCCACACAAGGACTCCAAGGGTCACCGGTACGATTGCACGCATTTTCCAGACTCCCTGCATGGTGTATTTATGCGAGACATATTAAGTGAATCCCTGTTATTCCCCGACAGGACTGAACTCCGAAGAGATGACAAATATTCTGAATAACCGAGGAAAAGGAGGAGATTCAGAGGGGGTATCACCGGGTCATACCGGGAAAGGGGAGGAAAGCGGCAGTCACCCCGCCAGCCTCCGGCATCATTCCTTCGATGCGAACAGCTGGGTCGAGATAAAGCCGTTCGGGAAGGTATCCATGTTGGATTCATATACCGTACCCACGCCGATCAGGGTATAATGCTCATTAAGGATGTTTGCCTTGTGCCCGGGGCTGTTCATCCAGAGGTCCTGGACAAAGTAACGGCCGACCTCGTCCGGATCGGTTCCCTCAGATATGCGGCTCGAGGCAGCGATGTTCTCGCCTGCCCACGCGAACACGTACCCCGCGTTCTCGATCCTCCAGAACGGGTCGTGACCGTCCGGGTTGATATGAGAGAAGAAATCCCGGTCTTTCATATCCATGCTGCCCGTATAGGCGATCGCGGCGAGTGAGCTGTCCCATGCGAGCGCCGGGAGCCCCCTGCTCGTCCGCTCGATGTTCGTATACTTGGCGATCGCCTGGTCCACGGCCGACAGCCCCATCGGGGTGGGCGCGGGCACGGAGGCCGGGGTCTCTACTGTGACCGCCTCAAGAACCGCCTCGACTACTGTCTCCTGCCCGGCATTTACACGGACGACCCTGGTATAAGACAGGTAGTTCGGCATCATAATCGAGACAACATGGACCCCGGCATACACTCTCTGGAGGGTGAGAGGGGTGGTCCCGGAATATGCACCGTCGATAAAGACCCGTGCGCCGGCAGGAGTCGTCCCGACGACAAGGACCCCGAGTTCAGGTTTGGTATAGCTGTAGAGCGGACTCGGTCCTGTCTGGACCTGTCCGCCGCTGTATCCCGGTATCTTCACTTCACCGGTCACTTTCGGGAGAGTGACCTGGCCCTGTGAACCGGAGAAGACCGGGAATTTCACCTCTTCTGTCGACGTGGGAAAAATAACGCTTCCTGTGGTCCCGGAATAGTCCGGGATCCTTACCTCTGCCCCAACCTTCGGCAGCGATACCTGCGTTCCGGAGTAGGACAATACCGGGAACCTGACGGTGGTGTCGGTGGCAGCGGCTCCGGCCGCAGAGAAGAACGGCAGCATCGCGATCATGAAAACGAGGATCACGCACAGCTGCCGGGAGGACACGGTACTCATGATCACAGCTCTAGAAGAGTGGGGATAAATATTGATAGGATGGCACAGGTTCACAGGGTTTTTTGCTGCCTGCAGCAGAGGTAAAAAAACCTCCCGCGATGATATCATGAAAAGGTGACCTATGACAGAATTTGAGAAGACCCTCTCTGAGATCGTGGAGAAAGGTGCAGACGCGATCGCCGCGGAATGGATGAATGAGATAGAAGTTGAGTACGGGCGGACACCGCTGATCTTCCGGCGGATGTCTGAGCGGCCAGAAGTGCTCATCTCCCACCTCCTGTACAAAGGTACGGTTACAGGGACCTCAGCACTCGATCCGAAGTTTGTCGAGCTGATCAGCATGGCGGTAGGCGCGGCTCTCCGGTGCCAGCATTGCACCGGTTACCACATGCAGGCAGCGATGAAAAAAGGAGCGACAAGGGAAGAGATCCTCGAGGTCATCCTGATCGCCGGGCTGATATCGAACTCATCGGTCCTTGCGAATGCCTACCG
>JAJRBP010000284.1 GCA_028679405.1 Methanoregulaceae archaeon
CGATCATTGCGTTTACGGGATCTGCACTGGCAGATATCCCGGTGAATGCAACCCCCGAGACAAAGGGGATTTCAGTAACGACAAATATCAATGCACAGGGGACTGTGACCGCGAGCGACTCGATCACCTGGCAGCAGAGCAGCGATGCGCTGAACGCGCCCCCGCTGATCTCGGCGGGAAGGGCTCCGTCTTACTCCGGGGATCTCGCTCCTGGCACGATCGCCCACGACCCGAACGGTGTAGGTGCCGGGGTTGACACCTCGACGGGAGAAGTCCAGTATACCGCCGGGTACACCGAGGCCACGATGGCAGTCCAGGGTGTGACCAGCTACACCAAGACGACCTCTGTCGACACCGCGAACAAGATCGCGGACAAGAACAACATCGCGGCGAACAAGATCGTCACCTTCATCGCGGCAAACGAGCAGGGCCGCATGACCTCGTCTGAGGATATCCTCGTTGACGGCGCAGGCGCGACCACCTCGTCGGCAGACAAGATCCTCTGTCCGTTCGGTACCGCAGCAGGTCCGTTCTTCCCGCCGTTCTGTAACGTCGTCATGACGGGAAGCAAGGTAGATGTCTCACTCGCATCGGTCTCGACCTCGGCAAGCGAGCGCTTCGTCGCAGCTACCGCCGATGTGCCGGTAGTACAGGCATACTCTGTCAGTGTCAAGGGCGTCACCTCATCCGAGGGCAGCGCTGACGCGATCGGGTCCGCAAGCGCATTCATGACCGCTCACCTCCAGGACGGCCGCGTACTTGATGTCAGTCCTGACGATCTCCTCCCGGGAATCACCTACTGGCTGCCGGTGAAGTCCGAGGACATATCCTACTCGAACTCGGTCAGTGCAAGCGGAATCATCAAGTCTTTCAGCCAGTCCTACACCTACCAGTCCGGCATCCGCCGGGTGTAAGACGAAAAATCTTTTCCTTTTTTTCCAGGAAGCACGTGAATCTCCGTCCTCTTCCCTGGACACGGTTCATAGAGAAATTGACTCAGCGATTTCATCCCTTGAGGAGAACGGGAAAAATGCTGTCCCTTTTTCCGGACACTCCGAATATTCAGGACGGTGTCCCGGTCGGGCCCTGATCCCGCACCACAGGATCAGGAGACTCGGCAAACGGGTTTGTTCGCACTGCAAGGGAGTAAAGGTACGGGTAATGAGTCCTGAGATAATTCATGTAGCCAGCCCATTCGGGAACGAGGATGCGGTAAGCCCGCCCGATATCGGTCTCCAGGTGGTTAAGGTCCGAATCCGGCAGGCCGCCAATGTTGGTGCGGGCTTTCAGTTCTTCAGTGAGATGTTCGATCGCGAACAGGAGGCTGGTGAATGACTCATGTTCGAAAACCATCGGGTTCTCAAGAAGCCTGAGCAGGAAGTCCTCGTGGGAGATGAGAAATCTGCGGAGGTTCCCGAGGTCGAGACGCCCGATCCGGACGCTGCATTCGTGGGTATCCAGGCATGCCCTGAGCCCCCCGAACGACTCTGCATCAGCATGGTGAAAACTATGGAGGACCCCACCGATGCTTTCGATTCCTGGATCCGCCCTCGAAAGGGTTGCAAGGAGGGGCGTTCCCAGCCGGGAGAAGAATGTGCCGATGACCATGTTCATCTTCTCCTTTCTCTGTTCCTTCTCCCGTGATTCAAGGAGTCTCTCGATAATGAGCGTGACCACGAGGACCTCGATCGGGATGAACGCGAGATCGCCGAAGAAAAATATCCACAGGTGATGAGCATCCTGGAATAGCAGGTAGTGCGCAACGAACAGGATGAATGAAAGCGCCAGCAGGCCGGATGCAACGAACAGTGTCCAACGGGTCTCCTCTTTCATCCTGATTACGTTCCTTTTTTATGAAAATAGTGCATTCGTCAAAAAAAATGTTCCTTATACGGACAGTCGTTATCGGTCTCGTACCAGTCCCTGCCGCATCCCGGAAGCCGCTTTATCACTTTAGATCCTTAACGTTCCGGAACAGGTTTTTTTTGGAATTTTTTCAAAGAGAAAGGTGTGGAGGGGAGAAACAAGGTGAGATTTCTCAGCCGATCAGGCTGACCGACTGGGAGGTGGAGAACGACGTGTCGGAAGCGCTCGTCGAGGAGCCGTAAACCGTCCACCCGTGCTCGATGTATTCGCCGAGCGAGAACTCGTTGGCAAACTGGACTCCTGTCGTTCTCCCTGCATACGACCCGAGGATCGACCCCGGGGCTGAGCCCGAGTAGAGGGAAGAGGAGAATGACCCGGTCGACGGCGTGAAGTGCGAGTTCAGCCCCCCCTCGCCGTCGCCCTGTACGAGCGAGGCGATGTAGGCGTTCCCCCCGGAGGAGAAGAACCCGGGACCGAGCCCGTACGCAGCGGCATTGTTGAAGCTCATCGTCTCCGAGACGGGGTGCTTCCCCGAGAAGGAGAAATCGGATCCATACGTGGTCTCCCCGCTCCCGGCCGCCACCTGTACGAAGGCGACGAGCGCCAGCGCAAGGAGCACCCGTCCGGCTGTATTGGTGCATCGAATCCCTTTCACGTTCTCACCTTGCGGCAGAGATCATCTGGTCTTCCCATCAGCCCTCCGCCGCTGTCTGTAGGAAGTATCGCCCCCGATCATTAAATGTTTACCCGGTCCTCCCGATCAACCGTCAGAACCGGAAAGGAAGTGGATCTGTTTCATCCGTTAGGCCGTTCAACATTAAAATTCGTTCCATGCCATGACCTCCTTCGCCATTGCAGATATCCATGGGAATTATGACGCCCTGTCGGATGTAATCGCACTATCAGGCTTTAATCCGGCTTCGGATCGTATCATCGTGCTCGGCGATGTTGTCGACTATGGTTCCCGCAGCAGGGAATGCATCGAGTTTCTCCTCGGATTACCGGACAGGATATTGATCCTGGGAAACCACGACGCATGGTTCCTGGAGTGGATCGAAACGGGTGAGTTGCGTGAGGAATGGGTGAGCCAGGGGGGCGCGGAAACAATGTGCAGTTATAGTTCCCTCCCGGAGAATGTCCCAAAATCACATTCAGACCTGCTGAAGAGGGCACTTCCCTATTATGTCGACGAGAAAATGAGGCTGTTCGTCCACGGGGGGTTCGATCCTGCCGTCCCGATCCAGGATCAGCCCGTTGAACAACTCTTATGGAACAGGAGATTGATCGCGTATGCGGCCCGGAACCAGGTCCCCGGATATTCCCTGGTATTTATCGGGCACAGCCCTACGCAGCAGTTCGGACGCAATTACCCCCTCATGCTGCATAACCTCGTGATGTGCGATACAGGGGCGCGTCTCGGGGAATGTCTGACCCTCATCGATG
>JAJRBP010000213.1 GCA_028679405.1 Methanoregulaceae archaeon
AACCTCGTGATGTGCGATACGGGGGCGCGTCTCGGGGAATGTCTGACCCTCATCGATGTTGACTCCCTCAGGTCCGGCTCTCTCAGGTTCTGGCAGTCGGAAAAGACAGTGGAGTGGCGCCGGTGAAAGAGTCGGGCTGTTGCCCGCAGTGCATCCTCACCTTCACTATTCCCATGTATCCTGCGATTAGAAAATCATGGAGTAACGGGAATTCTTTTACCTGTCCGGTTCAGGCAAAATAATCTTGTCGAAATACTTACAAACCGGATCCGGGGCTTCGCACAAGGTCATTTCTTATCTGACCGGCGATAATGCGGGCAAGCCAGGAGACATTCGCTGCACCGCGGGACCGATCTGCCAGCCACGAGGTTTATCGCCGGTTCGAGCAACGGAATTTTGTCACCTGCATTGATCAGCCGGATCACAACCGCCCTGAGAGACCCCGGAATCGTTCCTGTCACATTCCTGCACCTGAACAAGTCTATCTTTCCTGTTTGGAGCGCATTTTCAGGACACGCCGTAATGCACCGGCCGCAATGAGTGCATATACCGCAAGGACGTTCCGGTCTCGTGGTCCCTCTCACCTCCTTCGACGTGATAACGGCTCCGAGAGCCAGCCGGTTCCCGAAACGCGGTGAAATGAGAAGGGTGCTGTCCCCTATCTCCCCGAGGCCCGCGTCAACAGCGCAATGCTTGAGGGAGAGACTCCCCCTGATCGTCCCATCCCGGAGCACGACCGCCCCTGCAGTCCTGGCAGCATACCCCTCACCGGTCAGTGAAGCCACAAGCTCCTCTCCTGCGGTACGAAGCTCATCCTTCAGCCTGCGCACACCTTCCGAAGCGGTGCGCCTTTCTGAAGAGAACACGTCGTCTCCCATTACCTTCCCAAAAATTATGACCGCCCTGCATCCAGGGAGCAGATCCCGGGGCCGTCGTCCAACAGGTGCCTGAATATCGGACTCACTGATGAGCGCGAACTCATCAAAGGAACGCTCTCTGAAGAAACGGGCAAGTTCCTGATAGTCTATGTCTCCTCCTTCCCGCATTCTCATGAATAGTCAGTACCCGGGCATAGTGATAACCCTCCCGGGGAAACCTATTTCCGTGCCGCTCATGAAACCTGTTGGATGGTGAAAAACGTGGATTTATCCGAATGCACCGGATTTGCAACCGAAAACCCGGTCACGTATATCGCAACGGTCGAGGGCGACCAGCCCCGTGTCCGTGCATTTGCCATGTGGTTTGCGGACCTCACGGGATTTTACTATCACACCGGAACGACAAAGAATGTATGCCGGCAGCTCCGGAAGAACCCGAAGGTTGAACTCTGTTTCTATGCACCCGGCCAGGGAGCAGGGAGGATGCTGCGTGTCACCGGAAAGGTCGAGTTCGTGGAGGATAAGGCTACCGAGGAGAGGCTCTTTTCGGACCGGCCCTGGGTAAAGGACCTGCTGAAGACCGCCCCGCCTGGTTCAGGGCTTGCGATCTTCCGGGTCGCCCATGGCGAAGCATGGTTCTGGACCATGGAGAACAATATGAAAGAAGACCAGGCACCGCGTGTCAGGTTCTGAACTTTTTTTCCAACCCGAAACAGTTGCTCCGGGAAAAATACCAATGACCGGGACAGGTCTTTTTACCACACCTTGCCCATCATCACCAGATCTGAGAACTGGTTCCCATCCAGGAAAGCTCTCCTCATCAGGCCTTCCCTGACAAATCCGTGCCGCTCGTACAACCGGATCGCCCGGGCATTTCCTGCTGCGACGTGGCACTCGAGTCGCAGGAATCCTTTGGCAAGGGCTTGAGTTTCAAGATGGTGCATCGCAAGATCCCCGATTCCTCTTCCCCACCAGGCCGGCTTCAGGTACAGGAAGAACGCTGCAGTATGGGCGATCTTCGTCCCGGGTTGGTTGGGCCAGATGCCCGCGCAACCAATGATACCACCTCCTCCGTGGATGCACCAGACTTTCCCCTGACCGGACTCCACCCTGTCCCAGAACGCAAGCGTCGATTCCATCGGTACGGGAGGGATCAGGTTGAGGTACCTGGAAACCTCAGGGTCGTTTACCATTGAGTTCAGGCTGGGCAGGTCCTGCCGGGTTGCAGGTATGAATTGCACGTGCGTGACCTCTTTTGGAATCATGGAAAAATATCGGTGGTAAAGAAGGAAAAAGGTCTTTCAGTCAGGAACAATTACAGGTCTGCTGCAGGGGGTTTTTGCTCAACCTGAATACCGGAGAGCCGTTGTTCATGGCCACGTGACTCCCCTGCCGGAATCCTGTATTACCACCTGGATAACCGGTTCATATGCTCCTGATGACCCGAAGTCGGGGATTTTCACTCAAAAAATCGGTGGAGAACATTTTTATTTGACAGCAGTTGAATCATTGTTCAGGGGGGTAGCGTATTATTGAAATTACAGTGGTTTGATTATCTCACTCCCGGACTGTTCGTCGGGGTTCTCATTTATTTCACCCTGGTGTCAATCCCATCCCCTGACTGGATCCTTGGGACACAGAACGATGGCGAAGAATTGAAACCGTCTTTTTGCCACGGCGATACTTTTGTCTATACGACAAGAGACTTTTCAAATCCTCTCAATGAGAGCGAGATGGAGGACCTGAAAGAAGCCGTCGATCAGCGGTACCTGGAGAAAGGCGGGACCTGGCCCCGGGAAAAGGCAGGGGCGTCCGGAGGCGGCGGGTCATCGGGTCCGTCCGGAAACAATGGGGCGACAACCGTCTCCTTCGGGTATTTCATCGACAGGCAGGGAGTCCCGCACGAATGGCGGGGGGCGACGGGCAACCGTGAAGGAATGAATGCGACGCTGGCAAGAGGAGCGGTGTGGTTCAATGAGAACGCCGGCAGTTCAGTGAACGTGACCTGTGCAGGTTCCAAAACGGGCGGACCTTTATTTCGTTCATGAACAGTCCCAACTCTGCGGTTCTTTTCCGAGCATATCCAGGAATCCCGCAAGCTATTTGGATTATCACGGATATGCTGGTATGTGGAAGATACGCTCAGGAATATGCTGATCGGAATGGCAGTGCTCATCGTTATTGTAGTGCTCCTGGCAGTCGTTTTTGTCCCGGAGACCGGTGGACCTGCCGGGCCGCCGCCCAGTCCGACCGCCCGGCCGACCTCTCCCGGCATTACCGGGGTCCGGACCAGCCCTGCGACTTCCCTCCGTACGACTTCTCCTGTCACGACACTTACCCCGGTCCGGACCCTCC
>JAJRBP010000004.1 GCA_028679405.1 Methanoregulaceae archaeon
CCGGAGGATATGAAGTACCTGAACTCCGGTCTCCGGCTGGTATCAAGGCCGGTATAGATCTTTCCTCCTGAGCACCCGACCGTCGACTCATCGAAAACGAGCGATGTCCCCCTCCTGACCTTTGAAAGATCGCACACGAGGCACCTCCAGTTTTTCGGGACGGGTGCAACTTCTGTGTTTTCTCTATTCCCCCCGATCTCGAACGTGATGGGAAGTCCGGATCCCGGGAAGTACTTCTCCCAAAAAAGGGAGAATTTGTCGCGAAGAACCATGTCCATGTGGGGTAGTGGGCAAAGCCGGACAATAAAGGTTGAGGAAACAAAGGAGAGTCGGGTGCGAAGGGTGGCGCGGGAGCCTGGCGCACCCAGTTGGAGGATCTTACCTGGTCCTCTTCAACGAATCGATCGCAACACTGAATGGCTTTGTCGTGTCCAGGTAGATCACGTCCATCTCGTCCGGTGAAACGAGAGTGCCGGTACTGTAGCCGCCCTCTTCGACAAGCCGGAACGTCCTTCCGTCCCGATCGATGACCCCGGCGAACTCCTGCGGGACATCACCCGGTTCTGCAGGCAGGAAGTACAGCGTTCCTGAAAAGATCCGGTCGTGCTGCTCGGTCACAAGGAGCGTGATGGTCTCTCCCTGAAAGTCGGTATATCCTACCCCTTCAACGTATGCGTTCATCGGTCCGGTCCAGTTCCCGATAAGGACCGGGGGCCGGACAATGGCTGCATCGTTCACAGGTGTGGTAGTCGTACATCCGCAGAGCAGTGCAACAGTCACGAGGAGGAAGGTTATGCAGAGGATTCGTTTCATCAATCTGAATTCCGCCCGATGCCGGATAAATGAGATCGTTTTGAACAGGTGTTCCCTGCCCGTCACCGGGACCGCCGGTGCATATGGAATCACCCTAGAGAAGGCGATGAGTTGATTCCGGGAAACGTCGTCAAAAAAATTATGCTGCTGTCAGGTTGAAGGTCGTCCGTTTATTGGTATCCACCGTAATCCCTTCGACGGTTACCTGATACCAGTTTGGATGCATGCCTTCAGAATCGAAGCTAAACTCCCAGGGATTGGTGGATCCTTCTGCTCGTCCAATCCTTACGGTGCCGCCCTTAAACGACCAGTCTCCGACATCCACAGGCACTTCCCTGATGCCAGGCCCCTCGACCACTCTCACGAACATCTCCTTTCCAGTGCCGATATTGGTCTCCCCTTTAATCGTGACCAGATCGCCGACATGAAAGTCGCCGACCGGATCGATGCTGATGAATGGTATTTCCACCGTGACGTTGAACATCCAGTACCTGTCGTCGATGACGAACGGTGCAGTGTCGAGGATCCCGGCAACGTGAAGAGACGCCAGAGACCAGTTGTCCCTCGCTTCCTGCGAGAGATTGAACAGCGGCTGCCCGGAGATGCCGTCCCATTCAGGTCTGATCGCCATCCCCGTTTTTGAATCGTAGCCAAGCTCGAAATGCCGGTTTGCCCCGGGGCTCTGGACGATGATCGTATAGCCGCCGGGCGGCATGGCAAGGGAGCGGTGGCTCGAGACGTCAATGATAAAATTCCCGTCGGAAGGTACCGGGAAATCCCTGACACTCAGTGTTTCATGCCCGACCACCCAGGTCCGGATGCCGACCCGGTGGTAGTCGAGGTGGCCTGTCGCCGTCAGGTCATCCCACTCGGCGAGTGTAGTCCCGGACAATGTCACAGAAAAATTACCGGGCTGTAAAGGAGCAGGCGTTCCTGCCGGTGCCAGAGGGGTCCGGACAGGGGTCAAAGGTAAGGATACTGGTTGAGTTCCCCGGTCCCCCGCAGGAGTACCGTTCGCTCCGGTAATTCCAGTCGCCTGAGGAGTCCCGTTCACTTCCCCCGGTGGCGCTAGGGTCATACATCCAGAAATCGTCGCCATGACGATCTGTACCGCGATGAAAAATGCAGCCCTGGACCAGCCGGCAATCAGGAAAACAATCCCCCTGCTGAACTATGGACAGGGCCGGGAAATAAAGGTAGTTGAGAGTAACAGATCGTATGACCCTTAAGACACTCACAATCGTCCGATTTCCTCGTACCTGAAGCAATCGACCTGGTGATCGTTGACCATCCCGACCGCCTGCATGAACGCATAGCAGATCGTGGGGCCCACGAACCTGAATCCTCTCTTTTTCAGGTCTTTGCTCATAGCTTCCGACTCAGCGGTAGCCGCCGGGATCTCCCCTATCGATCTGACGTGGTTCCTGATTGGCCTGCCACCCACAAATTGCCAGATGTACGCGTCGAACGAGCCGAATTCCTTCCGGACTTCCAGGAATTTTCCGGCATTCCCGATTGTTGCCGTCACTTTCAGTCGGTTCCGTATGATGCCTGGATCGGTCAGAAGCCGTGCGATATCCTCATCGGTATAGCGGGCGATCGGGGCAGGGTCGAAACCGGCGAAAGCTTTCCGGTAATTCTCGCGTTTGTTAAGAACGGTCTGCCAGGTAAGCCCTGCCTGTACCCCCTCCAGGATAAGGAACTCGAAAAGGGTCCTGTCATCGTGCACTGGAACGCCCCATTCCTCATCATGATACCGTACCATCAGGGGGTTGTCCCCTGTCCATGCACACCGTATCTTGTTACCCATTCGATCACCGGTTGAGTTTTCTCACTCGTCTGATAACAATGTGAGGTACTTACCGTAGAGACTTTTAAGGGAATCAGGTAGTCTTTCGAAACCGGCCTTCGTCATCCTTCCCTCGGCAAGAAGCCTTTTTGCCATTTCAATATTGCGTGCCGACCAGCCGGAGCCCGGTCTTCTCGGGGTGAACCGGAGGGCAAATTTCTCGTCATCTATCTTCTTTTCGATGCTGTCGATCCAGCCGGAACAGATTGCCTCCTCCATCGCCTCCGCGAGCGTCAGGGTCTGCTTCCCAGTGCTTTTTTTGTAAAAAACCAGCCATATCTCATTTTCTTTGTCATGATGCTCCCGCAGCCAGTCACGCCAATCGTTCCGGTCTTTCACCAGTAACGTCGCAGTGATCTCCATATCAGGTCCTGTATCTGGCTGAAGGTAAAAACTATCGCGGGTGAGCCGGGATCGAAAAAGTATGAAAGGCAGATTCTCTCCATTCTCATGCCTTTTTCAGGAAAACAATCAGGCATATGATGCGACCATGACCCGGGTGAAGTAAGCCGGTCTTAAAATACCGTTCGCGATTCCAGGTCCAGACAACCTCCGAACTTTCGGATACGGTGAAAACAGGTGTGCCGGGATCCCCGGCTCTCTCCTCTTTACTTCGCCTTCTCGTCCTGTTCCCAGAGCCCGAACGGATTCCCTTCGGTGTCTAAGCAGTTGCAGAGGTACCCCATGCCGGGGACCGCCATCTTCTGAGTGATAAGGCTGCCACCGAGGTCTTTCACCATCTTCATCGCTTTGTCGATGGAGGAGACCCCGAAATAGTTGGTGATCCGCTGCGAGGGGTCCATCCGCTTCCCCATACCGCCTCCGACGCCCGGAGTTCCGTCCAGGTTCGTCGTGGTAATCAGGTTGTACTGCATCTCGGGGTAGGATTCGAATTTCCATGCAAACAGCGAGGAATAAAATTTCTTCGCTCTCTCGATATCTTCGACGGCTACATCAAAATGAACAATCGCTGACATTCGACAGTCACCACCCCTCATACGGGTGGAGCGGGTAATAAATATTTCCTTCCCCGCATGAAAACTGACAGGACCCGACACATGCAACCCCCGGCCCCGGCTACTTACCATTTTATACCCTCCCCTTCAATTACCCGGATAAGGAGATATTGGATCATGTCCGCCAGGATCCTCGTCGCGTATGCGTCTGTGAGGGGCTCGACCGCTGAAATTGCGAAGGCAGTAGGAGAAAAACTGAAGTCAGCCGGGCACAGCGTCGATGTCAGGGAAATAGTAACCGTCTCTTCGATTATCGATTACGATGCGGTCGTCATCGGGGGGCCGCTGTACATGGGAAAACTGGCCGGCGGTATCGGCAGGTTCGTGGAGAAAAACCGTGATGCCCTGGCAAAAGTACCAGTGGCAGCCTTTGCCGTCGGTATCGCCCCGGTCTCGAAAAATCCCGGGGACCTCGAGAGCGCGATGAAGATGCTCCGCACCGGACTCGGTCCGATCGAGCCGGTTGCGGCAACGGTCTTTGCAGGCGTGGTGGACCCGGCGAAACTCTCGTTCGTCCAGCGGTGGATGATCAAGAAGGTGAAAACCCCTGTCGGCGACTTCCGGGACTGGGACGTGATCGCCAGGTGGGCGAGGGAGCTTCCCGGGAAGATGGGAATGTGACTGCCCTCACCGTGATGCCTTGGGATCGGGCAGAACGAGCTCCCTTGGAAAATGGGATGTGAGAGTATTTTCCCGGGGGACATGGACCTGGGATCTATTCATCTCACTCGTTTTTTTAAGTCGGGAAATCCGCATCCTGAGTAGCGATGAGAAATAAGAAAATTTCTATTTCTTTACTATGCATCTCGATCACTTTCTTCTCTTTCTTCCTGATTTGGGGGATTTCCGGACTGGTGCATCCTGACCGCGATGTACTTTATGGTGCGGTCTCGATCTCAGCCGGGATCGTGTCGTTATCCGGTAACCTCTTTTTTATCGCACAGGTACGAAAAGTATCGAATCTCTGGTATCTCGGGATCCCTCATGCATTTGTTCTTTGCATTCTCTGCGGTACCGGCCCGTTCTTTTTTTCCGAGGGCGGAATTATCCTGGACTTCTTATGGGTATCACAGGCGCTCTTATCGATGACTTCGGTGGGTGTATTCCTCTCGTTCCCTGACTCCCTGAGAAAAAACACCCGCCCGTTTGCGTTGCTGTCAGGTATAATCGGCATCTACGCGGTCATCAGCATATACTTCCTCCTCAGGGGAATTCTTTCCCCGCCGAGTACGTCCTGGAATGTCGTCATCCTGATGATGGCCCTCTACTGGATCTTCTTTTTGCCAATTATCGGGCTGTGTTATATCGCAGCCGCGTTATGGCCGCGGGAATAAGGTGAGGGTCGTCCGTATCAGCCGCCTTTTCCAGGTGGCATACTGCTGATAATGTTTTAGGGTTCCTCACCTGCGAGGGAGCTGGTGGGGGCAGGCAGTCTGTTCTCCTGAAACGTGCCAGCTTCATTCGCCGGGAATAAGAAAACACGCGTATTTTCCTGATCCTGGAAGAGATACCTCATTGCTTATCTGTTGCCGGACTGAACAACTACCAGACGTTACTTGAGGAAGTCCTATGCACATCTTCGATCGCCCCGGCCCGGTAAATACGGAGAGCGTTGTGAATGTAGTGAAGGAAAATGCCCGGCGGGCGAACGCGATCGTCGTCGCCTCCATTACCGGGGACAGTGCCCTGAAAATTGCCCGCGTGGCCGGCTCTACTCCGGTGGTCTGCGTTACCTGCCCCCAGGGGAT
>JAJRBP010000272.1 GCA_028679405.1 Methanoregulaceae archaeon
TCCGTGTCAAACGCGAGGTTCTTCGCGGTCAGGATGATCGGTACGGTTTTGAAAACACCAGGGTATGCAGCTGCTGTGGTCGTGACCTGAGGTGGAGAGATCACGATCAATGTCCCGACAAGTCCCGCGTTCGGATCGCTCCGGAAGTAGTAGGTGCCTCCCGTTGCAGGAGCGGTGAAGGTATAATTCACCGTGATCGGTCCGGTAATGACCGGGCTCCGGAATATCGCATCCGAGCTCGACTGGGAGGGATAGAGGGCGAAGTTATGGGGGTCGAGGTCCTGGTCGTTGTAGGTCAGGGTGACCCTTGCCCCCGCCGGAACGGTGAGGTTCGACGGGTTGAACTTGTCGCCCTGAATGGTGAGCTTGATGGCCACCACGGCGCCGCCTGCAGGAGTCACCGTCGGGATCGGGGTCGTGACGTTGCCGGTCGTGCTCACGAGACCGGGGGAGTTCGCCGGCACCATCTGCCAGATCTCTCCTGAACCCTGGGGTGTGAGCCCGGGACCGCCGTTCTGGTTGATCAGGACGAGGACCTCGTGGTTGTAGTCCTGGTAGAGCCCGCGGATAAAGGCATTGATACGCCCGTTCGCGTTATTCGCGACGGTCATCTTCCGGGTCGTCCACATCGCGTTCTGTGCAGCCGTGAGGTTTGCGGCATTATCCGGGAGCGTCGCGAGATCAAGGCCTGCAGGCGGGGCCGCAACGAGGAGCGTCCCGTTTCCTACGATCCTGTTCTCGTCGGACCATGTCCCGAAGATATAATTGCCCTGGAGAGACGGCATCATCGTGCCGCGATACACAACTCCGCCCACGATCGTGTCGCCGACATCATGGCCGAGCTCGACCACCGGTCCGATCAGCGGCCGCCCGCTGGACCCAATGGTTGGGCAGGAGGTATTCGGGGGCTGGAAGTCGTTTGCCGGATTGAAGCAGTGCGTGCCTTCCCTTATGTTCCACGGGTAATCTCCTCCTTTATAGATAATAAGCGCGGATTCGAAGAGCCGCTGGCCAGCCATTGCGATAAACATCCTGTGGCTCCCGCCGGCGTCGAAGGTTGCGTATGCCGGGTTCCTGAACCCATACGCATATATCTCTGGCAATACGCTTGAATTCGAGAGGAACGGGTTGTCTGCAGGAATTGCGTATGGTTTACCAGGGCTCGTATGGTCCACATCGATCCGGATTACCTTGCCGAGGATCTTCGTGAGGTCCTGTGCATTCCCGATCCCGGGAGTATGGCCCATTCCAGTGTCGTCCGCCCTGCCCCCGTCACCGAGCGGAAGGTAAAGGTCTCCGTCCGCGGGCCCGAAGAGGAGCGTTCCACCATTGTGGTTCTGGTACGGCTTGTCGACCATGAGGAGAATCTTCTCGGACGACATATTTACCTGGTTTTTATCAGTTTTCGAGACCTGGAACTCAGAAAGATGGTTCGTGCAGCTCCAGTTCGGGTCGACACCGGCCCGGAGCGGTGCACTGTAGTAGACAAACACTCTCCCGTTCGACGCGAACTGCGGGTGGAACGCGATGGAGAGCAGCCCCCGTTCGTCATAGGTCGGATCGATCCTGACAAGCCGATCCGTGACATTCAGGAAGGGCTGGTCGAGGACGGTGCCGTTCGTATAAAAGATCTTCACGTACCCTGTCTGATCGACGAGGAAGAGCCTCCCGCTCCCGTCCTGCGGGTCCGCGATATTGATGGGTGCGGTGAACCCGCCTGCCACGAACTTGAGACCGACCGGCATATCCGGGGTATGCAGTTTAGTCAGGGAAGGATAGGTCGTGAATGTCGCGGCTTCAGGAGAGTTCTGGTTAGTGAGGTCATTTGTGGAAGTTGGCGTGGGCGTGGGCGTTGCAGTCTGATTCGACGGGCCGGATGGCTGGGAGACACATCCTGCAAAGAGTACAAATCCCACAATTAACAGGATAAGAATCTGAATCGTTCTTGACATGCGGATGCATCACTCCTTCAGCATATATAAATCTAACCTGAATCGGTGCTTTTACCTTACCTATCTTTTTCTCGTCACCGGCTTGGCGGTGCTGTCACAGGACGATTTAAACAGAGAAATACAATGATAAACGCGTTCAATCGGTATTTTATAAATCCGGTTCAAAGATATACTGTTGCCTATCCGCCACGAAAAATGGTGTTCTTATCAGGCATGAACTTTATTCGTGCCTTAGAGCATCAATCGGATTCAAGTTTGCAGCCTGCCATGCAGGGTAGATCCCGCAGGCAAGACAGATCAGGATCCCGAAGAGGATCCCTTCGACAACCGGGAGCATGCTTGAAATGGTAAACAGGTACTTGGTCGTATTGAGGAGCAGGGCGCTGATGCCGTACCCTGCAAGGATGCTCAGGAGTCCCCCGATAATGCTTCCGACGACGCCGATGATGGCGGCTTCGTAGATGAACATACTCATCACTCCCTTCTTCCGGGTGCCGATGCTCCGCATGATGCCGATCTCCTTTATCCGCTCGTTCACCGACATCATCATGATATTGAAGATGGACACCCCGGCGACGAGCATCGAGATACCCCCGATGGCGGTCACGAACGTCGTGACAGTGCCGAATGTCGCATAGATGGTCGCAAGTGTCGCCTTGCTGTCGGTGACGCTCACCGTCTTC
>JAJRBP010000056.1 GCA_028679405.1 Methanoregulaceae archaeon
ATCATAGGATTCACAAGCTGGACAAGAACATTCACCTGGAAGGATATTGTTTTCCCGACGACCCCGTAATTATCCTTCAGCCCATTCGCGTTACATTCAGCCCACATAATGTATGTCCCACCTGTATACACCGAGTCTCCGGTAGCCCAGACTCCTCCGGTCGAGTAGGACGAGGAATCCACGGGGATATCCACAAGGGAGAAGCCGGATAGGGACGAGTATTCAGCACCGTCAGGAGAAACTGCATGAATCGTTATTGGTGCTCCGCTGGTCCCTTGTCGCTGAGACATTACATCGAGATTCGTCTCGATCCGGAAACCTACCACATCCCCCCTGGGAACCCACCTTGTCGTTCCCGTTATCTCGAAGTCCAGGGTCTCATCCCGTACCCGAAGGTTAAGTTTCGGATCTTCGACATAGAAAGCGAGCGATTTTCCCGGGAGAAGGAACCATGGCCCGGTCTTTCCGGAAAATACTGCCGAAGACAGGTAAAAATCAGTTGCATCCGCAACAGTGATAGTGCTCCTCGGTACGTCAGTAACCGGGGCCCCACCCGGGCCGTACCAGGCAAGTTGAGATCCGGCAGCTGCTCCGGTGGATCTGATATCGAGCCCCTCTTCACCGATAAAGGCAGTTCCCCCTTCCGGAATTGTATTCAATGCTGCATCGGCGACTCCGATCAGGAACAGAATTGCAGCGAGCGCGAGAGTAATATGTTTTCGTGGCATCAGGAATATTCACCTGCTTTCTGGATATCCTACAGGATAATAAATCTTCGCCGGGAACTCCAAAAGATCTATGGGAACAATCCAGTAACCCAGTTTATCATGTTCCCGAATCCTTGCGTGATAAGAAGCTGGGGATCGATTTGCAGGACTGGCAGTACGAAAATAAAGTACGCGACTGTCCCGATCGTACTTCCTACATTGGCCAGGGCAGCGACGATCACGACCCTGAAGAGGGGAATTTTCCACATCTCAGTGAAACTTTCGGCCGCAAAGATCTTCCTGAAATCTGCAGGAGACGGTTTCCTGATCCTGGCCTCAACATACGCTGCGAACCATCCCGCGGCCAGGATCGGATGAAGCGCAGTCGCCCAGGAGACGGCAAATCCTGCCAGGGCTGAAAATGGATGCCCACCGGCAGCGAGGGTGAAGACCGCGGTAAGGACACCATGTATCAATACCCAGAAAAGGAGCGCCGCCAGGAGGGTTTCAAGACCAATCCCTGAAAACGCAATCGCAGCAAGAAGGAGTGCAAAAGATACGGTAACGACGATCTCGAACACTCTCCCCCAGGGGATCCCGCGAATATCTGCAACCAGCGATTCGACCGGGGGGAGGAGGGCTGGATCGGCGAGGTATTTTTTGATGCCCGGTACGTGGCCTGCTCCCACCACCGCAAGAACACGTTCTTCCCTAGAAGAGAGATCGATGATGTTCTTTGCCAGGTATGCATCTCGCTCATCAATAAGGGCCTTCGCACCATTTGGTGAGAATTTCCTGAACTCCTCCATCGCAGAAGCGACCATATCCTGCTTCTTGAGCTCCTCGATGTCAATTGACTCGCCCTCGACAGTGAGCACCGAAGCCCCGAGCGCGTACACCATCCGGAATTTCTCAATGAGAGAGAGGGAGCGCCAGAACCGCTTGAGCGTTATCCTGATGTCCCTGTCGATAAGTCCCAGTCTCATCCCCCGCTGCTCCGCCTCTTCGATGGCCGCTTTCATCTCGGCACCCGGTTCGACACCCACATCCATTCCTATCTTCCGCTGGATGTACGCGAGAATCCACTGGACAAGGAGTTGCATGAAGTTCCCGGACTCAAGAACTTCCGTTACAGAGGCTTCTCCGACCTGTTTCTTGAGGGCCGTGTACCTCGCATGATCAAGCTCGACCGCGACAATCGTGGGATTGAATTCCTCAATCGCAGCCCTGACCTCTGCCACGCTCTCTTTCGAGACATGGGCCGTTCCGACAATCCGTATCTCACCCATCAAATCACCCGGTCATATCTCCTTTCCCCGGTTGAATCGTCTTCCTGTCATGCTTTGTCCCTGGTGAGCCGGTCGAAATTTTCATACACGATACGGCCATTTAACGTGTGGCTCACCTCGGGATGCCACTGAAGACCATAGATTCCCTTTTCAGGGAGAGAAATCGCTTCCACTTCGCAGATATCCGACCTGGCGAGGAGGGCCGCCCCGGGGGGGATGATCGAGACCTCATCCGCATGCGAAGCCCAGACATCAATCTGGCCCGGATATCCGAGGAGTATCTCGTCATGATCGCATATCTCGACACGAACTGCCCCGTACCCACCAGTCCGCCCCCTCCTGACCGCGCCCCCGAAGGTAGTGGCGATAACATGGAGTCCGAGACAAATTCCGAGGACCGGAAGCCCGAGGCTCAGGTATTCAGCGCATCGTCCGGCCCTCTCAAGAGCAGGTCCGCCCCCGAGAACGATTCCCCTGCACTCCCCCGATACCTTCTCCGGAGGATACTCATTCGGGATCATTTTCGCATCGATCTCGAGGTCGCGGAGCATCCGCAGGATGAGGTGGTTGAACTGCCCGTGGTTGTTCACCACATAAATCGGGAGCATTAGTGTTCTCAAATATTTCGTGCGCGGGGTATAAAGTCCTTCAGCCCGGTCTGTCGAAATTCATTGAAGGTTAACCGTACGAACTGACTGTGTGGAAGATTGCATCCCGGATCGTATCCGGGGGGAAACCCATAAGATAGGCAAGCATCATCGCACCACCTGCTCCCATTCCCTCTTTCACCTCCCCGCAACAATATCTGGCGAGACCAGAATGTCCAATCGTTCCAAAGCCAGGATCGACCGAATACATCCTGACACCGATCGCATCTGCCATCTCCCCGACGTTTGCAGTGGGATCGTCCCTCACGTAGCAGGTTGTGACGACCGAAGGCAACCGCATCCCCATTTCCTTAATCACGGCGGCAACCGCAAGCATCTGGGTTCCGCCTGCAAGAAACACCTTTCCCCGGTACGTATTACATAAGCCGGCAGCCACAGGCATCATCGGATCACCCGTGGCCTGCACAATGGTAAGAGGCGAACCGACGGGAAGCGATCTCGTCCGTACTAGAGCACCTCTGCAAACCTCTTCCTTTCCGGCAACCGGATTTTCCGGGAAGCTGCTGCTCACCCTCGCAGGATACCCGAGCGCGCGAAGGACGCAAAGAGCAGTAGTTGTGCCTCCCGGGACGCATTCCCCAAGAACCAGAAGGTCGCTCCATTGCGAGAGAAGCCTTCCGAGCCATTCGCCCCGCTCGAAAAGGAGGGGCGCGCCAGGTACCGCGTCACCATCACGCGGATCTCTCCCTGGTTCACTGTAAAGATCTACACAAGGAACGGTTGGCCGGTGTACAAGCCCGGCATTGATGAAAACTGGAACAATACCGGTAAGTTCCATCATCGCCCGCGTGATCGCAGCAGGTGTCGGGCATCCGGTGGGGGTGTTGGGTTTTCCATCGGTACTTGTGATCGCTCCCTGCCCGATCAATTCCGAATCGAGGATAGGGGTGAGGAGAGTTTTCTCCGCAGTCGGGCCCGCCCCGGAAATCCCAGGCACGGTGGAGAGAATGGTGTTGGCGAGGATACTCCCGAAAGCAGGCTTCGTGAAACGAGGCAGCGGGTGATCCGAGATGAAAGGCATAGATACCAACATCTCACCTCTGCATTTGCATCAATCTTTGCACCGGGTTCCCCGGTAATCTGGTAGGAACTATTCAAATACCGATGCAGGAAAACCAACTACTGGTATGTTTGGAGTAGAACAGCGTCTTGCTGAGCGGGGAGTGACTGCTGATGAGATGATTGCAGCTGCAATGGTGCTCTATGTCCCGCATGGAAAAACAGCTGCCCAGGCTGAGGAAGACCTCAGGGAGAAATTCAAACGGTACCTCCGTGACCCTAATGTTTCCTCGCTCCTGATCGGGGCGATCCTTCTCGAAGATGAGCTCTGTTCGGGGAACAATCCCGATATTTCCGGAGATCCGGTTTTTCTCCTCTCTGACGAGATCATCGGGATGGCGATTGCCGAATGTATCGGGGGAACTTATGCCCGGTTTGAGTTCACGCGATATGACCAGAAGAAACCAGGAATCCTTTCCCGGCTGGGTCCGTTCCTGGACGATGCGATTGCAGGCCTGATTGCCGGCTGCACCTCGAGGCTCTATTCGGAATGTGCCTGAAATCGATCAGATCACTCCTCCAGTTTTGTACGATCCTGCCTCTGGGGGAGCATGCGGACTTCGACCAGTTCGCCTGCCGGTCATATCTCTATCCGATCGCGGGGTACGTCATCGGCGGTCTTACAGCCCTGCTCGTATTCTGGGTCAGAGACCCCCCCATCGCTGCCGGGCTCGCAATTGCATCCGTTCTCATCCTCTCGGGTTGCCACCACTTCGACGGCCTCCTGGACCTCGGCGACGGTCTGATGGCCCACGGTAGCAGGGAGAAGAGGATCTCAGCGCTTACCGACCGGCAGATCGGGGCCGGTGGGGTCGCCGCCGGCATCATTATCCTCCTCCTTACATTTGC
>JAJRBP010000086.1 GCA_028679405.1 Methanoregulaceae archaeon
CCATGGAATGGAAGAAAAACAACACGTTCGGCCTGCTCACATTCGGGAGCTTCGGATTTTTCTGGATCTCGTTTGCCACTCTCCTGCTCCTCCCTGCCCTCAACGTCACCAAGGCGCCGGCGCCGGTCGAGCTTGCGGTGTTCCTCGGGATATGGGGGCTGTTCTCATTCGGTCTCTTCATCTGCTCGGTCCGGATGCACAGGATGCTGACGATCACCCTCCTAATGCTTGTGGTCGTATTCGTAGTCCTCGTCGTGGCTCAACTCACCGGGAATCCGCTCATTCTTGTCGCTGGGGGAGTGACGGGGCTTATCACCGGTGGCCTGGCGCTCTTCATCGGGCTCGGGCAGGCAATCAACGAGGTATACGGCTCAAAGGTCCTTCCGGTCTGAAAGATACAATTCCTGGTAACCGGGAACCCCTCTCTTATCCCCATAAAAAAAGAGTTCAACAAAACGTCCCGGGAGCATGAACCTCCCTGCGGTTCCCCCCCCCCAAAAAACGGTACACTGAAAGTCTCATGTCATCCGGGTGAGCTGTCATTTCCCTGACGCCACGCGTGCAGGATGCCCATCTTTCCCATGGGTCCGTGACAGGGAGTCCGTTCAATCTCGAACCCGTACGAGGCGGCGACCGCCTCGAGGAATTGAGGGTTCGGAGTTCCTCCGATCGGCGGCTGGTGGAGTTCCATCTCGATCCGGCGTATACCGGAGAGATCGGCGGGATCGATCAGCCATTCGGCACCTTCGCAATCGCATTTGAGAAAATCGCACCCCCCCGCCAGGTCGATCAGCTGACGGAGCGTATAGGTGGGGACACTGGCAGTGCAGCCGTCCCAGGTGATCTCTGCAGGGCGGCCATCGCCGAGGGCTGCCTTAATCACTGGTACGTGCACTCCGTTCAGGCGGATATTCTCCGACAGGAGGTCCCCGGTCACCGGCTCCACGGCAACCACATGGGAACATGACCTGGCTGCCCGGATACAGAATGCCCCGGCATTTGCCCCGATATCAAGCACGGCATCCGTTTTCCTGATATCTTCGGTCCAGTACTCAGGCACCTCGGTAATTACCCTGAATGGTCCCGGTGCTTTGCGAAACAGTGTCCCATCCCTGCAGATGAGGACCTTGGTATCCCCCCGGTTCAGACGCTGGAATCTTTTAAAAGTTGACAATGCAAGTCGTCCGAACAGATCCCACATCGGTGCCTCCCCATGATTCCAGGATGTTCTCCCTGGAATATCATGCAAAAAATTGTATCCAGGCTACGATAAATTACCGTATCTTCTGCCCACCCTCCGGACTGTCCGGAAAAATCTAAAAATTCGCCCTAATTCTGTGAGAAATGCGATTTTCGGAAACGATGATACCCGGGTCCCACGCGGGAAAGATTAGGGTTGACATGCCGGGAATCCGATATCATTATCCTCCCATCCTCCCTGAAATTTCCGTATGGAAAGGAGGGTGCAGTAAAAATGAAGATCCTTGGATTGAATGCGAGCCCGAGAGGGAAGGAGAGCCGGACGCTCCAGCTCGTCCGGTGGGTGCTCGAGGGGGCGGAGGCGGACGGTGCAAAAACCGAACTCGTCGACATCTGTCAACTGGATATCGGATACTGCACGGCGTGCGGCACCTGCTATGCGAAAGGGGAGTGCGTCCTCGCCGACGACTTTGTGGTCCTCTTTGAGAAGATGATGGAAGCGGACGGCCTTGTGCTCGGTTCGCCAAATTATATCGACCAGGTGACCGCTCCCATGAAAGCAGTCTTTGACCGATGTGCGGACATCATTCACTGCCAGATGTTCTCTGGCAAATACGGGTGTTCGGTCTGCACGGCCGGGGGGAGCGGGCAGGACGATGTGGTGAAGTATATGAACCACGTACTTACCAACCTTGGCGCGACTGCGATCGGGGGTATCGGTGTGGCTGTCGCATCAGACCCGTCAGCCCTCCACAATGCACGCCCGCAGGCATTAGCTCTGGGAAAGAAGCTTGCAGAGTCGGTCCAGGGCAGACATTCGTACCGGGAGCAGGACGAGATCCACCTGCAGCGCCGGGAGTACTTCTGCAGGCTGGTCAGGACGAACCGGGAGATCTGGCCTCATGAATACGAGTGGTACGTCCAGATGGGCTGGATGAAGGACTAGCTGATTCAGGCGGCATCCAAATCAATTCAGTGGTGTGCTTCCAGGAAGTTCCGGGCTGACATCAATGACACGAAATGATTTTTCCGCGTCACTACCGTGCGACGACCGGCCGGCAGTTGCAGGTGTTCTGCCGTTCCGGAAGGGACCTGGCAACATAGGGTGAGAACGCCTTCCATGATTTTTCAGGAATCCTTTAGGGATGCAGTTGCGAGGGGCCCTCCAATCGCCGCGCAGGGCCTGTGTTTTCCGACCCGGTAACCGCATCCATTTCAGTAAATTTATCACAGACGCTCTTCAAGAGGATATCATGATCTGCTGTTGCCACCAGAGCAGAAAAAACCGCATTCCTGGAAGGACCCGTGCCTTCCCCCTGGCCATTGCGGTATTTATCCTCATCTTCGTCCTTATTCCCTCGTTCTCCGCGGCAGCAAACAACACGACCCCGGCCACGAATAACCTGGGAACCGACAACCTGACAACACTTCAGACGACAACGGTCGTTACGACCGTTTCTCCCGTGGCGGCAACTCCTGCCGTCAACCAGGTGAAGAAACCAAGGATCGAGTTCTCGGCGAGTCCGCTGGAGGGTTCGGCGCCGCTTGTCGTCACCTTCTTTCCGGTGTTCAATGCCTCGGGAGGTGCGCCTGATTACCTCCTCTGGGACTTCGGGGACGGGCAGCAGTTGAACCGGTCCCTTACCACGAGTTACGAGCATACGTACCTGGTCGCCGGGACCTATTCGGTCTCACTTACTTCGGCGAACTCAGGCGGGAGCAATCTTGAGGTCCGGCCGGAATATATCAGGGTGCTGATTCCCGCTGCAACAACGGCAGCGGTTACGACAACGATGCAACCGACGACCGTGGTAACGCAGCAGACGACTGTGACGACGGTGGCGACCACTCCGGTCAGGACACCGGCACCAGTCCAGGTTGTGAATAATACGACTTCAGGGTCGGGATCTGCCACGACGAATGTCACCACACAGGGAACTCCCCAGCCCTGCAGGTATCCAAACCAGACCGTTGCGAATTTCAACGCAAACCCCGTGACCGGACCTGCGCCTCTGAAGGTCAATTTCACTGACAATTCCTCCTGTGCGGTACCTGTCGAATGGCAATGGGACTTCGGAACACCTGTCAACCCGGGGATCAAGACGCTTCGTGATCCCCTCGTGACCTATACGGAGCCTGGGAACTACACGGTCACCCTGACGGTCAGGAATGCCAAGGGGGGAAACAGCTCGGTCACGCGCAAGAGTCTCGTCCATGTACTCCCACCGGTGACGAGGACACCTTATCCGACCGCCACTACTCCGGCAACTGCCGCACCCGTGCAGGTCTCCGCTGACTTCATCGCAAATGTCACCTCAGGCGAGAGCCCGCTTCGCGTGCAGTTTACCGACACATCTGCCGGAGCTCCCGCGGTCACCTGGGCATGGGATTTCGGGGACGGATCGAACAGCTCGATAAAGAATCCGATGCACGTGTACAGCTCTCCCGGAACATACTCCGTGTCCCTGAAAGCTGTTTCAGCCAACGGCACTCAGTCAAACAAGATCAAGGAGAATTATATCCAGGTCAGGACACCTGCCGCAGCAATACCCTTCGAGGTCGTCATCGTGGTCGGTGTCATTATCGTTCTCGCCGTCGGGGCATATCTCATGTTCCGGGGGAGAGCGTCGAAAGGGTCCCACAGGACTGAGAGCCATGAACCTCCGAAGTCCCCCGGCCGCCGGAGGGGCGGGGATCTTTGAACCTTCTCTCTTTTTTCAGGATCTCCAGGCAGTAGAAAGGCACGAAATCGTTTTTTTCCAGAATAACATAACCGGTCCGGGCAGCTCGCTCTCCTGATCATGCATATCCGGAGCTTTTTGGAAAAGGGCCGAAGGGAAAGCATTGATAGGGAGAAAGGTCCATTTCTCTCTTATCCGGGGTTATTTAGTGACCGACTCGTATGAGGCGTATAATGCCCAGATCATTGATTTTCTGCCGGACGCCACCTTCGTGATCGACGCTGCCGGGAAGGTGATCGCGTGGAACCGTGCGATGGAGGAGATGACCGGGATCGCATCTGAAACCATCATAGGAAAGGGCGACTACGAGTATGCGATTCCGTTCTATGGCGAAAGAAAACCGATGCTTGCGAACCTGATCCTGATGCCGGGCGAGGAGCTGGCAAGGTACCGCATGGTGCAGAGAAGCGGGGATACCCTAGTGGTGGACATCTTCATCCAGACATTCGGATCGGAAGGAGCGTATTTCTGGGCGAAGGCGAGGCCTCTCTACAACGAGAAGGGGGAGGTAGCCGGCGCGATCGAGACGATCCGGGATATCACCGACCGCAAGCGTGCCGAG
>JAJRBP010000252.1 GCA_028679405.1 Methanoregulaceae archaeon
TGCAGGCCCGCGTGATACTGAATGCCACTATTTTGATGGTCTTTTCAGGAGGCTTAAATAATGCCCAAACGGCAGAATATCAAAAAAGTCCTGATTATCGGGTCAGGACCAATCCAGATCGGACAGGCCGCAGAATTTGATTTTTCAGGGAGCCAGGCATGTCGCGCCATGCGCGAGGAGGGTGTTAAGGTAGTATTAGTGAATTCTAATCCTGCAACCATCCAGACCGACCCGGAAATGGCAGATACCATTTATATTGAACCACTTCGTGCAGACATTATTGCAAAAATCATAGAGAAGGAGCGCCCGGATGGAGTCCTTTCCGGTATGGGAGGACAGACCGGGCTGAACATGACCGCAGAGCTTGCTGAAATGGGTGCATTGAAAGATGTTGAAATCCTTGGTACACCCCTTGAGGCAATCTACAAGGGTGAGGATCGTGAAAAGTTCCGGGATCTGATGATGCAGATCGGAGAACCGGTTCCAAAAAGTATGATCCTGAATTCGCTGGTCCAGGTTGATGAGGCAATTAACCTGGTAGGGCTGCCTGCAGTCGTGCGGCCTGCGTATACGCTTGGAGGGGCGGGCGGTGGTATCGGGAAAACAAAAGAGGAGTTGGTCCGGATCATTGAACTCGGTCTCTCACGTTCGCGTATTCACCAGGTGCTTATTGAAGAAAGCGTGCTGGGCTGGAAGGAAATTGAATTTGAAGTAATGCGCGATTCTGAAGACACATGCATCATCATCTGTGGAATGGAAAATATCGACCCTATGGGGATTCATACGGGCGAGAGTGTGGTCGTAGCCCCGATCCTGACTCTGAGGGATGATGAGTTCCAGATGTTGCGGAGTGCAGCGATTAAAATTATCCGGGCTCTTGATGTCCAGGGAGGGTGCAATATCCAGTTTGCGTATCAGAACGGAGAATACCGCGTCATCGAAGTAAATCCCCGCGTCTCGCGTTCATCAGCACTTGCGTCAAAAGCGACAGGATACCCTATTGCACGTGTTGCAGCAAAAATTGCAATCGGATTACGCCTTGATGAGATCATAAACACCGTGACCGGCAGCACCCCTGCATCCTTCGAACCTACAATTGATTACATCGTTGCAAAAGTGCCCCGCTGGCCGTTTGACAAGTTCAAGGGAGCGGACCGGACACTTTCCACATCCATGAAAAGCACCGGGGAAGTTATGGCAATCGGCAGAACGCTGGAAGAAGCCCTCATGAAAGCAAAACGCTCGATTGATACGGATGTCATCCCTCACACGAGCCCCAGCGAGATCCGCATGATCCTCTCACGTCCGACCGACGAACGGTTCCATTGCCTCTTTGATGCATTCCGCGAGGGATTCTCGATTGATGAGGTTGCACAGCTTACGTCTATAACTCCCTTCTTTCTTGAGAAATTCAAAAACATCGTTGATTTGGAAAAGCAGCTTGTGAATCATCATGAATTGCAGGATATTCTCACTGCAAAACGATACGGATTTACCAATACAGAGTTGGCAAAAATCACCGGTCTTTCGATTGAACAGGTAGAAACAATGGCCGGTCTTCCTACCTACAAGATGGTGGATACCTGTGCAGCGGAGTTTCCCGCAAATACACCGTATTTCTACTCTACCTTCGAACAGTCCTGTGAGATTGTCCCGACTGACAATAAGAAAATACTTATCCTTGGCTCAGGCCCCATCCGTATCGGGCAGGGAATCGAATTTGACTACTGCACGGTCCATGCTGTGCAGGCCCTGCGTGAAGAAGGAGTTGAGGTGCATATCGTCAACAATAATCCCGAAACAGTATCCACTGATTTTGATACATCGGACCGGCTCTTTTTTGAGCCGATGCAGCTCGAGGATATTGTAAACATCTTAAAAAAGGACAATTATTATGGCGTGATGGTACAGTTCGGTGGTCAGAACGCAGTTAACCTCGCGGTACCTATCGAGCAGGAAATCAGGAGGCTGGGTCTTCTTACAAAAATTCTTGGGACAAGTCCGGATGCCATGGATATTGCAGAGGATCGCGACCGGTTCAGCGTCCTTTTACACAGACTTGGCATTCCCAGCCCGGCGAACAGTTCTGCCTATTCTGAAGGCGATGCAAAGGCTATGGCAGAACAGATCGGCTATCCGGTGCTTGTCAGGCCGTCCTATGTTCTTGGTGGCAGGGCGATGGAGATTGTACACGACGAACGTGAACTCGAGACGTACATGAAGGAAGCAGTCCGGGTCAGCAGGAATCATCCGGTTCTGATCGATTCCTATCTCCAGAACGCCATCGAACTCGATGTTGATGCGGTCTGCGATGGCGAGGAGGTCCTGATCGGCGGTATCATGGAGCATATCGAGCAGGCCGGTATCCACTCCGGTGACTCTGCCTGTGTTATCCCGACCCAGTCACTTTCCCCGGCCGTTCTGGATACGATCAGGGACTATACCGGAAAGATTGCTCTCGGGCTTGGTGTAGTGGGACTGGTGAACCTCCAGCTCGCAGTCAAGGATGATATCGTGTATGTTCTTGAAGCAAATCCCCGTGCGAGCCGCACGGTGCCGTTTGTGTCAAAAGCCACCGGAATACCGGTCGCCAAGATAGCGGCAAAAGTAATGGTGGGAAGGAAACTGCGCGACCTGGGGTATAAGGAGCGTGTGATAGAACACGTTGCCGTCAAAGAGGTACTGCTCCCGTTCAACAAGCTTGCCGGTGTCGACACCATGCTGGGCCCCGAAATGAAAAGTACCGGTGAGGTCATGGGGATCGATTACGATTTCGGGCTTGCATTTTACAAGGCATGTCTATCAGCAGATAACGAACTCCCGCTTAAGGGCAATATCTTTATTTCTGTCAATATCGAGCAGAAGGACGAGGTCATCCCCATCGCACGACAGCTGCGGGACCTCGGTCTGGTATTATACGGTACTGAAGGGACGGTGGATTACCTGAATGAGGCGGGAGTTGAAGCTCATCTCGTGAGGAAACTCCAGGAAGGGTCACCCAACGTGCTCGACATGATGCGGCACGGAGAGATCCGGCTCATCATCAACACCCCCCAGGACAAGCAGTCCCGCCATGACCACTACCAGATCATGCGTGCGGCAGTGGATTTCGGAATCCCGTATATCACGACACTTCAGGCAGCGCGTGCTGCAGCCCTCGCAATAGATGCGATCCAGCACGAAAAGGTTACCCTGGAGCCACTGAGTCATT
>JAJRBP010000074.1 GCA_028679405.1 Methanoregulaceae archaeon
TACTCCGAGAGCGCCTCTCCCCGGAGCCGGTGCGCAAGCTCCCAGTCGAGGATCGCGGTATAATTCGATATGATATCCGCACATCCGGAGGCGAGAAGCCGGTGAGGTGCCGATGCGATTATGCCCGTGTCGGCAACAATGGCGATGGGCGGGTGTGCCTCCAGGGAACCGCTCCCCTCCTCGGTCGGGACCGATGCCCGCGAAGAGGCGATGCCGTCGTGCGATGCGGCAGTCGGGACGCTGATGAACTGGCGGTCGATGTTGTAGGAAACGATCTTTGCGGTATCGATCACGCGCCCCCCGCCTACCCCGACCAGGAAATCGACACCTGACGCGGCTTTCTCGACCTGTCGTATCACATCAGGGTTGATTGCCTTCGTCTCGAGCCTCCTGACCTCATGCCGGTCTTCGAGCAGGCCGGAAACCCGGTCCCCGGCAACTGCCGACGTGTTCGGGCCGGTGACGAGGAGAACAGGGCCGTTCAGCCTCAGATCGGCGCATATCGAGGGTATCTGGCCGAGGACGTCGTGGCCGATGACCACGTCTCTCGGGAGCTGCATCCATTTCGACTTATCAAAAATTTTATTCTTCAATACCCTCAAACGCTCTGGGCTCATCTCGATCACCATGATTAGGGAATTCCTCTACAAATACTACATTGATCCTATCAGGTACGGCCAGCCATATAACCCGGTCGATACGCTCACGTATGCCATTATTCTTATCATCGCCGTCTACCTGGTATACCGCTGGCTGCAGCGGACGGGCATCTCTGTCGACAGGCGTTTCGTCCTCGCCACCCTGCCGTTCGTCGTGCTCGGCGGCATCAGCCGTGTCATCCAGGACACCGGGATGATCCATTCAGATCTCCAGTTCCTCCTTGTAACCCCCCTCATCTATTTCGTGATATTCTTCTATACCGCAGGTTCCCTCGTGATTTCCAGGGTCGCTGAAAAAAGGGGACTCATAAAGGATTATGCCCGGGGGTATGCCGCGGCGGGAGTATTTGCGTGTATTGTTGTTGCCGGGGTGCTCCTCGCCTTCGGTCTCGACAGGGGATCTGTTCATCCCGAAGTCATGGCGATCATCCTGTCCCTTGCAGGACTGACCACGCTGGCAGTCTACGCCGTCCTTTATTATGGTGCGAGGTGGCGCTATGTCCGGGACCCCGTCTATCTTGCACTTATCTCGGGCCATATGCTGGACGCAAGTGCGACCTCGTACGGGATCGACCTGCACCCGCTCGTCTACGTCGAACAGCACGTCGTGGGCAGCCAGCTGATCGAATGGACCGGCACGGCATTCGCGTTCTTCCCGCTCAAGCTCCTCGTGATCGTCCCTGGTATCTACATCCTCGAACAGTACCGTTCTGAGGGAAACCAGGCCCTGTGGCACCTGATCCTCCTCGCGATGATCGTCGTCGGGATGGCGCCGGGAATCAGGGACATGGTAAGGATGATCCTCTATGTATGAGGGGAGGACTGCTCCTGCATATCTCACCGCAATCATCCTCTTCTCTGCCGGTATCGCGGTCGGTATCGTAGCCCTCCTGGCAAATCCGGATCTTGGGAAGACGCTCATGGAAACTCTCCGGAATTCGATAATGGGAGATATAGCCGGGGAGACGCCCCCTGTGGTCTTTGTAAAGATTCTTGCAAACAACCTCCAGGCATGCCTGCTCCTCTTCCTGGGAGGTGCATCGCTCGGAGTCCTGACTGCATTCATCATATCCAGCAACGGCGTGATCATTGGTGCGGTGATCGAGATCGTCAGGGAACGGGAAGGAATCCTTTACGTAGCCGCCGGGGTTGTCCCGCACGGGGTCTTCGAGATTCCCTCTTTCATCATCTCAGGGGGGCTGGGATTTCTGCTCGCAGGGGCGCTGTGGAGGGAGTGGAACGGTGCCGGGGATGCAGCAGCAGAGGCTTCCGGGTTGGGGAGGACTTTCCTCCGTTTCGTCGTCCCGCTTGTCACGATTGCGGCTTTTATAGAGGCATTTATTACGCCTGAGATCATACGTCTTGTACTTTGAGGAGTGAGGCGTATGGCTGAAGAAGAGGGTGCATTACCGCCCAAATCCGATTTCAGCGCATGGTATAATGACCTATTGTGGCGGGCCGAGATCATGGACGTACGGTACCCGGTGAAGGGACTGTATGTCTGGTACCCCCATGGTTTTGCGATCCGGAGGCATGTCTATGGGTTACTCCGGGAGATGATGGACCGGTCCCACCAGGAAACGCTCTTCCCCCTCCTGATCCCCGAGCATGAGTTCATGAAGGAGGCAGAGCATATCAAGGGATTCGAGGACGAGGTGTACTGGGTTACCCACGGGGGAAAAGACCAGCTCGACGTCCCGCTTGCCCTGCGGCCGACCAGCGAGACGGCAATATACCCGATGTACGCCCTCTGGGTGCGGTCCCACGCGGATCTCCCTCTCCGGCTTTACCAGATTGTGAATACCTTCCGTTACGAGACGAAGCATACCCGTCCGCTCATACGGCTCCGGGAGATCACCTCCTTCAAGGAGGCGCACACTGTCCACTCGACGTGGAACGATGCACAGGAGCAGGTCGAAGCTGCGATTGCCATCTACCAGGAGTTCTATGATCGACTTTGCATACCGGTGATCGTCTCGAAGAGGCCCGAATGGGACAAGTTCCCCGGTGCCGATTACACGATTGCAATCGATACGGTGATGCCGGACGGAAAGACCCTCCAGATTGGAACAGTCCACCATCTCGGCGACCACTTCTCACGGACGTTCTCCATCATGTACGAGGACGCCCTCGGTGCGCAGCAGTACGCGCACCAGACCTGTTACGGGATCTCGGAACGATCGATCGCCGCGCTCATCTCGGTCCACGGCGACGATCGCGGGCTCGTCCTCCCCCCCGAATTCTCTCCTGTCCAGGTGGTCGTCATCCCTATTCCGATAGGGAAAAGAAAGGACGAGGTACTGCTCGCCGCTTCAAGGCTCCTCGAGACACTTCAGAAAGCAGGTATCCGGGCACGTCTGGACGATCGCGACCTTCGGCCCGGCGCGAAATATTATTACTGGGAGATGCGGGGCGCAGCGCTCAGGATCGAGATCGGCCCCCGCGATATCGACGCCGGCATGGTCGTATCCGTGACGAGAACCGGCCAGCGATCACAGATCCCGGTCGACCAGCTTGTTTCCGGCGTGACAGATGTCCTCGGCGGGGAAGCAGCCCGCATGAAGGTCAGGGCCGGGGAGATGCTCCGGTCAAGGATCCGCCCGGCAGGGACCACCGACGAGCTTGTAGCTGCGGTCGGGGAAGGGGTTGCGGTCGTGAGCTGGTGCGGGGAGAAAAACTGCGCAGATTCCTTGGAAGAGGTGACAGGTGGAAGTGTGCTTGGCACGGAGGCAAGACTCGGGGATATCGGAGGCATCCCCACAGCCTGTCTTATCTGCGGATCAAACGGAAAAGCGACCCTGGTCGGCCGGGCTTACTGATCCTTTTTACAAAGGTAGGAAACCTCTACCGACGGTCCGCCGAGATCCCCGGCGATGATCTTCTTCCCGCCCGACAAGAAATATTTCCCACATTTTTTACAGTACTTCGGCCGGATTTTGTCGAGGAAATTCATAGGAATCTCGAACTCATACCTCGTCTGGTCGGGCCGGACTCCCGTCTCGACGCACCCGGCGATCAGGTCCATGATGCGGAGCGGGGGCACTCCGAGCCGGTCGAACTTCCGGAAGATAAAGTAGTTGAAGACAAGCCAGGAGAAATCGGCCCGATCTCCCAAGTCCATCTCATTCGAGCCCTCTTCAAAGTCCTCGAGCGTGCAACCGCAAAGCGGGCAGCGGCCCTTGACCAGCTCGTCGAGGAATACCTCCTCGCGGCAGCCGGGACAGGTAGTATGGGGTGCAAGCATCCTGGATGTCATGTGGGTTGTCTCCTGATTTCTGCATTCCAGGTCCGGATGACCCGGAACCCTGAATATCGACGAGCCTTTCCCGACCCCATCCAACTGTGCGGAGATTGGGAAAACTGACTCAACTCTTCGCATTCCTAGCTGATAATACTTTATGAAGTGTCATTTATAAATCCTTTATTCTCGAATCAGACGATATATATCAATATTTACATCTTCCCGCCCACGCGCGTTCACCGGAGGAGGATCCCAAAGATCTGTGAGAAGCACTGGAGGGCTTCATCGAACTTCCCCCCCTTGAAAAGGGAGACCCCGCGGACGAGCCTGACGTTCACATCCTGGGCATCGATATCGAACGCGGTCCTGAAACACCTCGCGGAGGCCTCGAGCCTGCCCGACATGAAAAGGCAGTTGGAGAGCACGACCCAGGCGTCTGCATTCCTGTCGTCGAACGCGAGCGATCGTTCGATACAGTCGATCGCTTCGTTATACAGGCCTGTGCGCGAGAGTGCGATCCCCTTCCAGTACCATATCCTCGCACTCTCCGGTTCGATCTCCGATGCCTTCGAGAAGCAGTCCACCGCTTCGCCGTACTTTTCGATCGCGCAGAGGGCGATACCCTTGTTCACCAGTGCCGAGACATACCGTGGAAATATCGCCAGGGCTTTATTATACGATGCAATCTCTTCGTGGTGCAGTTTCAACCTGCCGAGTGCATATCCCCTGTTGATCCATGCACCAATGTACCGTGGCCGGAGTTCCAGGGCACGGTCACAACACCGGATCTCGTCCTCGTATCTCCCGAGCATCCCGAGCACCATGCCCATCTGGTTCCAGGCTTCGGCGGATCCAGGGTCCAGCGCAATCGCCTCCTCGCAGCAGGCGAGTTTCTCCTGAAGCCTGCCGAGTTTTCCAAGGGCGAAGCCTCGCGCAATCCAGGCTTCTGCAGAGGCCGGATCGATCGATATCGCCCGGTCGCAGCAGGCGATCTCCTCCTCGTACCTCCCAAGCTTCCCCAGTGTGAAACCCTTGCCGATCCATGAGCGGATATGGGATGGATCAAGTAGGATCGCCTCCTCGAAACAGCGGAGGGCCTCTTCCTGGCGACCGCTCCTTCCCAGTCCGATTCCCCTGCTGCAGATGACATCTGCGGACCGCACCTGCTCAGGCGGGACACGCTCCTCTGCCGAGATCAACTCCCTTCTTATGAGTCACCGATGTGACACTGGAAATATCTTTCTGCCGTGCACCTTCAGGGAAGCCGGAGACCGGTTTATTCCGACCGGCCGTCCGGACCGTTGGATTCAGCAAAAAGATTGATGGATTCAGGCCTGAAATGGTTGTATCATGTCCGATCCGGCCCCGGTCTTCGCGTGCACAGTTGCGGGCTCGGATCCAGGGGGTGGGGCAGGTCTCCAGAGCGATCTCAAGACGTTCACCGCGCTTGGCGTCTGGGGCCTCTCGGTCGTGACCGCGATCACCGCCCAGAACAGCCACGAGTGTCGTGGGATCTGGGGTGTCCCGCCCGGGGCGGTATCTCTCCAGCTCGGGACACTGCTCGCGGATTTCGAGATCAGCGCCTTTAAAACCGGAATGCTCTGGGATAGAGGAGTGATCAGGGAGATCGATGACAGCCTGCCCGACGGTGTCCCCCTCGTAGTCGACCCGGTGATGACCGCGAC
>JAJRBP010000220.1 GCA_028679405.1 Methanoregulaceae archaeon
CCACGGCGTGCCACCGCCCCCGGCGATCTCCTCCTCATGACCACGGGTGCCGGGGGCGGCACGATCGCCACCGCCGCCATGTATTCAGGGTTCCCGGACGTGGTGGAGTCCACCATGAACCTCGATTTCCTGAGAGCCGCGAAAGCCCTCGTCGGGAACGAGGTGCTCAGGGGAGTGCATGCGATGACCGATGTCACGAACGGGGGCCTCCGCGGGGATGTCCACGAGATGGCGGCGACTGCAGGGTGCCGGATCGTAATCGACGAGGAGGAGACCTCCCGGCTTGTCGAGCCGAAGGTACGGGAGATGCTTGAAGCGCTCAGGATAGATTATCTCGGCGTATCCATCGATGCCCTGCTGATCGTCGCACCGCCTGACGTGATCGCCCCTGTCCGGGACGTGATCGGGAAGGCCGGCGTGGAGAGCAGGGTGATCGGCCGGGTCGAGGAGGGTCCGCCCGAATCAGTCCTGGTCTCCGGGGGAAGGGAGACGGATTTCACCCCGAGGTTCCGGGAATCTGCCTATACCCCGGTGAAAAAAGTCGTGGACAGGCAGTGCAGGGATTTCGAAGGGATGAGAAGGGAGGTCGAGAGGTCGGCGGACGCAGCGATCGCAAAGAAACAGAGGGTGATTGCGCGTCTGAGCCGGCATTAAACCGGTGGTTTCCTTCCGACGGCAAAGATGTTGTACGCGAGGGAGGGAAGGTGCTTCTCAACGAACGGCTCCACCTTCTTCGCGATGTCGAAAACCGGATCTATCAGGCCGTAATGGGCGAATGAACACCTGAGGACCCTGACGCCGGTAAACCCCGCGTGACGGAGGAGGTCCTCCATCTCTGTCTCGTGATAATACCGCTCCCCGAATGCGCCCACGCAGACCTGCCGTACCCGCATCACCTCGCCAAGGTGATAGATTGCGGGAAGGCCGCTGGTCATCAGGTTCTTGCCGAGCGTGCAGATCGCAAGGGAACCCCCGGGGCGAAGTACCCGGTAGGCTTCGGAAAGCATCTTTTCAGGGCTCCTCACATAGGAGAAGACAAGGAGGCTCGAGAGCGCGTCGAACGACCCGTCCGAGAACGGGATCGCCTCCGCCGATGCCATCGTGAAATCGCTCTCAGGGCAACGCTCTATTGCTTTCCTGATCATCCCCCTGCTGATATCGAGCCCGACGGCTTCCCCCCCGTTCCCGATGTACCTGGTGACAAAGAGACCTGTCCCGCACCCGAGATCGAGGAGTCTTCCCCCCTGGACAAGGTTCCGCATCATGTACTCGCTCAGGTGGGCATGGTACCTCCTGCCGCGGGTGCCATCATACCGGTCGTCGTAGAGGTGCGCGATCGAGTCGAAATGGTGCTGGATCTTGTTCCTCAACAAAAGACCTCCGCGATGATCCTTGCCGCCAGGGCGTTCAGCTGGATGTATTCGTTGTTGCTCCGCGAGAGCCTCCAGTCCGTATCCGCAAGGATTCGTGCGATCCTCGGGTCGTTGAATTCCCTGCGGATCGCCCGCCTGAGCTCGACCAGGACCTCCTGTGGCGAGAGCCCGTACTCGATCATGAGCGATTCGAGCCTGCGGGACGCCTGGGCACTGTCCCCCTCCCGGAGCGACCCGAACGCGGCCGATGCGATCATCGCGGTCTCCGACCTCGAGAGCTGGCCAAGGTCGACCGGTTCCCTTGAAGAGACGACAACCTGGAGCAGCGTCACCGCTTTCCGAAGGTCGCCTTTCGAGGCCTGGACGATCATCTCGACCGTATCGGGTGGGCACCTGACATCTTCGGCGGCCAGGATCGAGCGGAGCCGGGCAGATACGTCTTCATCCGGAAGAGCAACAAAGAAGAGGGGAAAACAGCGGGATGCAATCGGAGGGATGAGTCCTGCCGGCTGGGTCGTGCAGAGGACGAACCTGCAGGTACGGCTGTACTGCTCCATGATCCTCCGCAGTGCCTGCTGGGCTTCCCTCGTAAGCGCCGATGCATCCTCGATCACGAGAAGACGGAAGGTCGTGTCGAGCGGCCGGAGCGATGCGAACCATTTCACGATATACTTGAAATTGGAGATCAGGCTCTCGCCCTTCCGGTAGATATGTGCGTAACGCTCGTCCTGCTCGAGGTACGCCTTACCGACGGAAAAGAGAGTCCCCGCGTCGATCACCGTGGTGTTCTGTTCCCAGGAGTCCCCGTACAATACCCGCGAGAGACATTCCACTGCGGCGCTCTTGCCTGACCCGGGGGGGCCGGCGACGAGGAGGTGAGGGACGATCCTGGCTTCAGAGAAAAGGCGGAGCTGCCTGACTGCGTGCTCCTGGCCGTTTATCTCCTCGAAACGGACCGGCCGGTACTTCTCAATCCAGAGCATGGGCAAGTCTCTCCTTCATCACATCCATTGCAGCCCGCAGGAAATAATCGTTGTCAAGGTCTGCAACGAGTTTCAGGGCCTCCTCCTTCCCTATCTCAGGACACGAGCGGGTTATCTCCGGGAGGGCGCGGGTGAGTTCGTCGACGACCGTGAGCGTGGCATTCCTTGCAGTGCGGGAGAGCGGGTTTAAGTCGACGGTGACGACGTCCTTCCCCATCTGCCTGAGAGCCGCGCAACGATCGCCATCCTCGAGGGGAACGAGGACGAGGTCGGCCGAAAATATCCCGTCGCGGAGGCACCACGCCCTCCCGTGAGGCAGGGGAAGGAGCCGCTCGCGGGAGCCGGAGAGGACCGAGACACCATTCGCCTCGAGGAGGCGGGTGATCTTTTCGATCCGTTCTTCGGTCCTGTGAAAGAGGTTCACCTCCACGAGTGCGCCCGATGCCTGCTGGAGGGGTGCGATCTGATCGGCAGCAAGGGCCGCGGTGTTCCCGTTCACCGAGATCACCGGCTTCCGTGCCAGGAGGAGCATTGCCGCGGCAGTCCTCTCGGCGAGACGTGCGCTCTCCGATGTGCTTTCACCGAGAAGGTAATCGAATGCCTCTCCCCTCCCGTGGGCGGTAAGTCCTTCCAGCGAGAGCACCCCCTCCCTTGCGAACTCTGCCAGTCTTTCCCTCACCACGAGCGAACGGTATCTCGGGTGCTCCTTCGGGATCATGCCCTCACCTTTCATCCCCGGGAAAAAGTGTGGTCCCGCCTGATGCGGTGGTGAGGACCCAGGGTTTCCCGAACTCCCCGAGCACGGCTGAAGCATCCTTTCCATAGGCAAAGACCCCGTTCCCGAGCATCGTCATGCTCGCCAGGACTGCTGCTTCGTCGCAGGCGATGAGGGCTCTCCGCACCTCGCGGGTGATCAGGCCGCTCTTCTCGGCAAAACTCCTGGACAGCCTGAAAAAATCGGGCGCATCCGAAGGGCACCTTCCAGGGTATGCAGCCCTCACTTGTTCCATCTTCTCGTCGGAGCCAAGGATTCCGGGAGAGAGGAGCTGGCCAAAGGTAACCGCGACGAGAGGCTCTTTCAGGTCGAAGGCGCGTTCGATCCTGGCATGGATCCCCGGCCCCGTCCTGCAGTCGCGGCCGCCCCCCTGGCATGCGGCGACATCTCCAAGACCGGTCCGGTGGACGATCTCAGCCTCGTGTGCATACGCAGTACAGGTATCCGGCGTCAGGCCGAGCCCGAACAGCCGGTTCAGGGCATGAACCGATGCAAGGAGGGCAGCGGCGGACAGTCCGTACCCTGCCCCGATCGGAAGCCGGCAGGTCGTGGAGACGACAGCGGCGACACCGAGCCTCTCCATCGCATACTCGATCGGAGGTGAACCCATGATTACCTCCTCCGGTCCCCCTGGAGACTCAACCCTGTGAATAACCACTTCGGGCTTCTCCGAGGGTTCCACCCGGACCGTCACTCCTTCACTGATCACTATCCCGGCACCGGAGCTCCCTGACGTCACGGGCTCGCCTGTCCTCACCGGCAAAAAATACCCCGAGATGTGCCCGGGACAGAATGCTAGACCAGTGCGTCCCATACGCTGGTCGAAACCTCCTCCTTGCTCCCTTTGACTCGCTGTTTCCCGCCTGCTGTCATAATAACAAATTCACCCGCGGCCGCTCCCATCGCCTCGGGCGTGTTCACCACGACCATCCTGATGCCGGACGAGAGCATCGCCTCTGCCCGCTTCTCCTCATCCCAGCCCATCTTGAATGCGACAGTTACCGGGTGGCACATGGCGACAACTTCGTCAATGATCTTTTCGAGCGGTTCGAGGACGATCGTGACCGGTCTGCCACTTGGGATCTTTCCCTTTTGCCGGACGGGTGCGAAATCGGAGACCGCTGCCGCACTTATATAGTAATCTGCACCCTGTTCCCGGCAGATCCCGAGGACCGCCGATCTCATCTCCGACGCACTGGACACCGTGATGTTCCTCACACACGGGATCCGGCCGTTGTGCACCACGGTCACCTCTGCCCCGAGACGGTAGGCCTGGAGAGCGAGGGCCTTTCCCATCGCCCCGGTCGAACGGGTAGTGATGACCCTTACATCGTCGACCGGCTCACGGCAGGGCCCGCTCGTGACGAGTACCCTCTTCCCCGCGAGGGGGCGCCCCATGAGCGCACGTTCGCAGGAGAGGACGATCTCCTCGATGCCCGCGATCTTCGCCTTTTCCTCCTCGATCCTCGGGCCCACGATCCTAATGCCCCATGACCTGAGAGTATCGAGGTGCGCCCTGACTGCAGGGTGGCGGAACATGCTCTGGTGCATC